>JALREG010000085.1 GCA_023253905.1 Burkholderiaceae bacterium | reverse complement strand
GGATCTGCCCGCGCAGCCCCTGCGCCTGGACGGCGAGGAGCTCAATCTGGCCCGCGTGATGGTCAACGGCCAGGGCACCTCCTTCAAGCTGGAGGACAACCAGCTGGTGCTGGAAAACCTGCCGGAGGGCCCCGAGCCCTTCGAGCTGGAGATCTTCACCACCTGCGGCAAAAACATTTTTCCGGCGCCAAACAGGTCGCCCACCACATTCATGCCGTCCATCAGCGGGCCTTCGATCACCTCGATCGGCCGGCCGCCGCGCGCGGCGACCTCGGCTCGCATGGCTTCGGTGTCCTCGACGATCCACTGCGTGATGCCATGAATGAGCGCATGCGCGAGCCTTCGCGCCGGTGGCTCCTCGCGCCAGACCAGGTTTTCTTCTTTTTTCGCAGCCCCCGCCTTCAGCGTGCCGGCAAATTCGATCATGCGCTCGGTCGCGCTTTTGCTGCGTTCGAGGAGGAGCTGCGCGGTGGCGGCCGCGCGGGCCGCCTCATCGGGGGCGTCGGCAACCCGCCGCTCTTCCGCGGACAGTTGTGGCGTGCGCGCAAGCACGATGTCTTCGACCCGCTCGCGCAACTCGGGGTCGATCTCGTCATAGACCCCGACCATGCCGGCGTTCACGATCCCCATTGAGAGACCGGCCCGGATCGCGTGATAGAGAAATACGGTGTGAATCGCTTCGCGAGCGGGATCGTTGCCGCGAAACGAAAACGACACATTCGAGATTCCGCCCGAGATGTGCGCAGGCGCGAGATGCTTGCGAATCCAGCCGGCAGCCTCGATGAAATCGAGCGCGTAGCGGTCGTGCTCTTCGATGCCGGTGGCAATCGCGAACACGTTGGGATCAAAGATGATGTCCTCACCCGGCAAGCCCACCACTTCGGTGAGAATCGTCCAAGCGCGCCGACAGATTTCAATGCGGCGCTCAAGCGAATCGGCCTGACCCCGCTCATCAAAGGCCATCACCACCGCAGCGGCGCCATACCGGCGGCAAAGCCGCGCCTGCCGGATGAATTCCGCCTCGCCCTCCTTGAGCGAAATGGAGTTGACGATCGCCTTGCCCTGTACGCAACGCAAGCCCGCCTCAATTACGCTCCACTTGGAGCTGTCGATCATGATGGGCACCCGCGCGATATCGGGCTCGGACGCAATCAGGTTCAGAAAGCGCGTCATCGCCGCCACGGAGTCGAGCATCGCCTCGTCCATGTTGATGTCGATCACCTGCGCGCCGTTTTCGACCTGCTGACGGGCCACCGCCAACGCTTCGTCGTATTGACCGGCGAGGATCAGCCTGGCGAAGGCCTTGGAGCCGGTGACGTTGGTGCGCTCGCCGATGTTCACAAAAAGCGAGGTGGCATCCACATTGAAGGCTTCCAGCCCCGAGAGCCTGAGCGCGGGCGGGGCGGGCGAGAAGGTGCGCGGGGCAATCTTGGCCACCTCACGGGCGATCGCTTCGATGTGCTCGGGGGTGGTGCCGCAGCAGCCGCCCGCGATGTTGACCAGCCCCGAGCGGGCGAATTCGGCCAGGAGCGAAGACGTGATCTCGGGGGTCTCATCAAACCCGGTGTCCGACATGGGGTTGGGGAGGCCCGCATTCGGATACACGCACAGAAACGTATCGGCCTTGGCCGCGAGTTCAGCGATATAGGGGCGCATGAGCGCCGCCCCCAGCGCGCAGTTGAGTCCAATGGAAATGGGCTTCGCGTGCCGCACCGAATTCCAGAACGCTTCAACTGTCTGCCCGGACAAGAGCCTGCCCGAAGCATCGGTGACGGTGCCCGAGATCATGATGGGAAGCCGCACGCCATGCGTCTCGAACGCTTCATCAATCGCAAATAGCGCGGCCTTGGCGTTCAAGGTATCGAATATGGTTTCGACCAGCAGCAGATCAACCCCGCCCTCGATCAGCGCGCAGGTCTGCTCGAAATAGGTGGCGCGAAGCTCTTCGAACGTGACGTTGCGCGCGCCCGGGTCATTGACATCGGGCGAAATCGACGCGGTCTTGGGCTGAGGCCCCAGCGCCCCCGCCACGAAACGCGGCCGATCGGGGCGGCTGTAGCGGTCACGCGCGGCGCAGGCAAGACGCGCCGACGCGAGATTCATCTCGCGGGCATGCGCCTCCAGGCCGTAGTCGGCCTGCGCGACGGTGGTGGCACCAAAGGTATTGGTTTCGATGATATCGGCGCCGGCCGCGAAGTAGGCGTCGTGAATCTGCGCGATCAGCTCGGGCCGGGTGAGCGAGAGCAGTTCGTTATTACCCTTCAGGTCGCGCGCATGACCGGCGAACTGTGTGCCCCGGTATTGCTCTTCGGAGAGCCTGTGCTGCTGGATCATTGTGCCCATCGCGCCATCCAGAATGAGGATGCGGCGGGCCAGAAGCGAGCGCAGGATGGCTTCAGTATCGGTGGGGGTCGGCATCGGTTGTTCGCATTGCAGGTCAAAGACCAAAGCGGTAATGGTAACAACCGGGCGCCCCAGATCCCGCGATGGCTCTGTCATCATTACGGGTTGAACCTCGCCCTCCAGGAGCTTTCCCATGGGATTCGTGATTGATCCGCCCCCCGTCGTCTCGGTACCGGTGGCTGGCACCGCCGACCGCTTTCCGGTGCGCCGCGTCTGGTGCGTCGGCCGCAACTACGTCGAACATGCCAAGGAAATGGGCTTTACCGGCCGCGAGCCACCGTTCTTTTTTGCCAAGCCCGCCGATGCGCTCGTGGTGATCGCCGATGGCGGCACCGGCGACATGCCCTACCCGCCAGGTACCGAAGACCTGCACCATGAGATCGAGCTGGTGGTGGCGATTGGCGTGGGCGGACGCGCGATTGCGGCCGCCGATGCCGGGCGGCATGTCTACGGCTATGCGATCGGCCTTGACATGACCCGCCGTGACCTGCAGATGGTGGCGCGCAAGGCGGGGCGACCGTGGGAGGTTGGAAAAGCCTTCGATGCGAGCGCACCGATCGGCCCGATCCACCGGGCAACGAGCGCCTCTCCCATGGCCGCAGGCGCAATTTCGCTTGAGGTGAACGGTGCCGTCCGCCAATCAAGCGATGTGTCCAAGCTCATCTGGAATATCGGCGAGATCATCGAGCACCTGTCCGCGCTCTGGGAGCTTGCGCCCGGCGACCTGATCTATAGCGGCACGCCCGAGGGCGTGGCTGCAGTGGTGCGCGGGGACCTGATGGTGGGCCGCGTCGCGGGGCTGGGCGAACTTCGCGTGCGCGTAGTCTGAGGGTCATCACATGGCCGAGCACCTGATCCCCACGGTCGCCCTCCACACCTGGGTGGTCGATCTGTTTCGTGCCGCGGGCTCCCACGAGGTCGAGGCAAAGCTTACCGCCGATCATCTGGTGGGCGCCAACCTCGCGGGCCACGACTCGCACGGCGTCGGCATGGCGCCCAAGTACGTGGCCTCGCTCCTCAATAACGAGCTGCAGCTCAATCAGCGGGTGACGCTCGCGACCGACGCCGCAAGTCTCATCGTGGTGGACGGACGGCGCGGCATGGGCCAGTCGGTCACGCATCAGGCCATGGATATCGCGATCGGTCGGGCGCGCGAACACGGCACCTGCGTGATGGCGCTCAGGAATTCGCATCATCTTGGCCGCGTGGGTCACTGGGCCGAGCAGGCGATTGCCGCCGGCATGGTTTCGATTCACTTCACCAATGCGGTGAGCCACATGCCCATGGTGGCCCCGCATGGCGGCGGGCGGGCGCGTTATCTCACCAATCCGTTTACCGTTGGCATCCCGATTCCGGGCGGTGCGCCGATCGTGCTCGATTTCGCCACCAGCGCCATCGCGCACGGCAAGGCGCGCGTAGCCTACAACAAGCGCGTTCGCGTTCCCGCGGGAAGCCTGCTCGACGCAGAAGGGCGTCCCACCGACGATCCGGCGGTGATGTTTGAACCCGAAGGCGGGCCCTATGGCGCGCTTCGTACCGCGGGCGGCCACAAAGGCCATGCGCTTGCCATGGTGTGCGAGCTGCTGGGCGCCGCGCTCTCGGGCGGTGAAACCGTGCAGCCCTCTACCCGGCTGCCGGTGCACGGCGTCTGGAACAACATGCTTGCGATCGTCTTCGATCCCAACCGGCTGGGCACCGGGCAGTGGTTCGAGGCCCAGGCACGCGAGTTCATCGACTGGGTGCGGTCGGCCCCGCCCTCGTCCGATAACGCTGACGGGCCGGTGCTGGTGCCAGGTGATCCCGAGCGCGCCGCTCGAAGCGCGCGCGCTCAAATGATCCCGATCGATTCTGGCACCCTTGCCCAGCTCGATCAGGCCTCAGCGGCCATCGCCGCGCGCTTCGGCCAGTCGCCCGGACCGGTCTCCGCGCTCGAGCGCGGCTGCTAGCGGCGTTGCCATGACCACCCCGCGCGAATTCATCATGCCGGTACGGATCGCATTTGGCGACTGCGACCCGACCGGCATCGTCTATTTCCCCAATTTTTTCCGCTGGTTTGATGCCGGGATGCATGAGATGTTCACCTCGGTGGGCTTATCCGCCGAGAAGGTCAGCCGTGAGACCGGCCTGGTGGTCTGGCCGTCGATTGATGCCAAAGCCACCTTCCACGCGCCCGCCCGCTACGGAGAATCGGTCGAGGTGCGCACTTCAATCACCGAATGGCGCAGCCGCACCTTTGTCATGGCGCACCGGATCATTCGGGGCGAAACGCTGATCTGCGATGGCACGGTGCTGCGCTTTGTGGGCGAGCGCCAGCCGGGCGATGACACCGTGAAACTGCGCGCTGTGCCCGTACCCGACTGGGTGCGTAAGCCCTTCGAGTAAACCCCACCCATGCCGGCACACCACGCCCCGGTTCTCCTCGACTCGATCGCACTGGTGTCAACGCTGGGCGAGCACTCGGCCGATACGGTGATCGTTTCAGGCTCACACGGTGGTGTTTCGGCGGCAAGTTTCGTGGTGGATCATCCGCACCGGCCGATGATCGTATTTTTCAACGATGCCGGCATCGGCAAAGACAGCGCAGGCATCGCAGGTCTTGCCATGCTCGAGGCCATCGGCGTGGCGGGCTGCGCCTACTCGCATGTCTCGGCCCGCATCGGCGAAGCGGCTGACGGGCTCGCAAACGGCGTGGTGAGCCATGTCAACACTCCCGCACGGGCGATGGGCATTCAGGCCGGCGACCGCGTCGCGGCACTCGTCGCTGCGCGCTGTGGCCCGCCAGCGGCTGCCGCGCTTGCCCCGGTGACCGGCGCAGCGCAGCCTCCGTGCGCCGACGGCGCCTGAGCGCTGCGGAGCATGCGGCTCTGTAGCGAACAAGCAATGGCTTACGCTGGACCGCTGAATCAACGAAGAATAAACACCCGTCGCGCGCTGTACCGCTCCCGGGCAGGAGACGCCGCTTCGGGCATCATTACAGTCTGGTCAACCTGCACGGTCGCCCGACGGGCGGCCCTATTTTGCGGATTTTTCTGATGGCAATCCATCCGTTTCACCTCGCTTTTCCCGTGCACGACCTCGCTGCGGCGCGCGCCTTTTATGGTGAGCTCCTGGGCTGCCCCGAGGGCCGTAGCAGCCCCGAATGGGTCGACTTCGATCTCTACGGCCACCAGGTGGTGGCGCACCTCGCCCCGCAGGAGACGGGTCGGGCTGCCACCAACGCGGTCGATGGCGATAACGTACCGGTGCGCCACTTTGGCGTGGTGCTGCCCATGAATGAATGGGAGGCGCTTGCTTCGAAACTGCAGTCGGTCGGTCAGCGCTTCATCATCGAGCCCCATGTCCGCTTCAAGGGCGAAGTGGGCGAACAGGCGACCATGTTTTTCCTTGACCCGTCAGGCAACGCACTCGAATTCAAAGCATTTCGCGACCTCGCGTCGCTATTCGCCAGATAAGGCTACCTGTGCAGCACCTGCTTCCACGCGAGGCGCACGCGTTCATTCAACAGAACCCGAATGCGCTTTTCGTCGACTGCCGCAGCGACGCGGAATATTTCTTTGTGGGTCACGCGCTCGGGTCGATTCACGTCGCCTGGTGCGAGGCACCCGACTGGGAACTGAACCCGCATTTCACGGCCGAGGTGCGAAAGCTCGCCGCTCATGTCGCCGAGCGGCCGGTCGTGCTGATCTGCCGTAGCGGTCGACGTTCAGCCGAAGCCGGGCAGGCACTCGAAGCGGCGGGCTTTTCTCAGGTCTACAACGTGACGCACGGGTTTGAGGGCGACCTGAACGCCGAACGCCAGCGAGGCAAGATTAACGGCTGGCGCTTTGACGGACTGCCCTGGGAGCAGTTCTGAAGGGGCGAGGGAAAGCGCGCCCTCCGAGGCGCCGCAATCAATGGCTCAGTGCAACGCCAGCGGTTGCTGCATCAGACCCTCGTACTGACTGATGAAGCCATCGAGCGCCTCGACGGAGGGCGAGCCCGACACAATCTGCGCGACACCGCTTCGAAACGCCTCGGCAAGCGGGCCCTCCAGATAGATTTCGCGACGCGCGAGCTTGTCGAGAATTTCCACGCCGCGCGGCACGCCGTCGAAGCCGGCGATTTCCATGACGCAATAAACAGGGCTGTTGTAGACCATCTGCATGATGTAACCTCAAACGATCCGGAACCCATCATCTGGGGGCCCGACCCCCGCTTTCAAGCCCCTCGCTCGCAGGCGCTCAGACGAGCGGCGAAGGTGGCAAGGGGCGCTTGCAGACTCGCCAGCCGGTCGGGCTCGATGCGGAGCACAACCCGACTGTCTCGCCGCCACAGGTCGGGTTCCCAGCGCCCGGCCTGATACCGATACCACTCGCGCTCGGTGCGAAGCACCGCTGCGATGTCGACCGACTCTTGAACCATCGTGGCCACCGCCTCGATCAGGCCGGGGCGGTCAAACACCTTGTCGGGTGGGGCGCGCCAGCGCCAGTGCCAGCGGGGTACCTCGCCGGGCACCGCCGCCAGCAGCACCGCCGCCTGTCCGCCTGGAAGCACCGCGGACTGCGCCGACGCGTGCCCGCCTGATAACGCCGGTACCGCCAGCCGTTGTTCCCCTGCCTCGGGAGGCGGCGGCGGCGTGCGATCACGCCAGACCTGGATCTCGGGTGCGAAGCCGGAGTCCGCTGTCAGCATGAGCAACTGCCCAACCCGCTCTTCGATCTCCGCAGGCGGCATCGCTGCCGGTAGCCACAGCACCACCCGATCAGCGCTTTGAACCTGCTCAACGAGCCAGCGCCGCTGGGGTCCCGCGAGCCGGGCGGAGAGCCGCTCCGCGTCGATCACGCTCACCAGCTCGACCAGGCGCACCCCTGCCGCGAGCGGCGGCGTGCGAAGCGCGTCGATAAACGCGGCCGGATGTGCGCCGCCGTTCAGGTCGATCAGAAGATGCGCCCAGGTGCCTCGACGCGACAGCCTTCTCAGTGACGCCCCCAGCGCCGCGCTGCCCGTGCAGCAGACGCAGCCACCGACCCGCTCGAGCCCCGGGTCGCTGGCGGTAGCCTCGTGAGCGCGGTCATCGGCGCGAGGAAACTTGAAGTCATCACCCCGGTCGATCACCAGCGCAGCCGGTTGGGCGACGGCTGCGCGCCAGCGCTCGATCAGGCCCGCCTTGCCACGCCCGGCGAGCCCCGCCACGACAGTCACGGGCAGGCGCACGCGCTCAGCGCCTCCAGAAGGCCGGGGTGAGCACCGCAAAGAAAGTGAGGAGTTCGAGCCGGCCCGCCAGCATCGCAATCGCGAGCAGCGTCGCCTGAAAATCGGTGAGCGACGCATAATTTTCGGCCGGCCCGAATCGCCCGAGCGCCGGCCCGAGGTTGTTCACCGACGCCACCACTGCCGACAACGCAGAATCAAAATCAACCCCGGTCAGCACCATGACAAAGGTGAGAATCAACTGCGTGGCGCCCCATAGCAGCATGAAGCCGAAGACCGAATAGATCACCCGCTCATCAACCGGATTGCCGTTGACCGACAGCGGGAACACCGCGCGCGGATGGACCAATCGCCTGAGTTCCCGCCCCGCTTGCTTGAGGAGGATAAGGGCGCGCACCATCTTGATGCCACCGCCAGTCGATCCGGCAGAGGATGCGATGCAGGCCAGAAAAATCATCCAGAACGGCGCAAACACCGGCCACTGCGCGTAATCGCGTGTCATGAAGCCGGTGGAAGTTGCCACTGAAATGGTGTTGAAAACACCATGCCTGAGCGCATCGGTCACGCTCTCAAAGACCTGCTCCCAGACAAGAAGCGCGGTGATACCGGCCGCACTCACCAGGATGAGCATTACAGAAGATGAGGCTTCGAGATCACGCAGATAGACCGCGGGCGACCGACTTCGCAGCGCAAGAAAATGGGTGCCGAAGTTGATCGTGGACAGCACCATGAAGACCGCGAGCACCAGTTCAATACGCAGCGAATCGAACGCACCGATACTGGCATCGCGCGTGGAAAAACCACCAAGCGAGACCGTGGAGAGCGCATGACACACCGCATCAAACGGAGTCATGCCGGCCGCCCAGAGCGCCAAGCCGCACAGCAGCGTGAGCAGCACATACCCCGCCCACATGAATTTCGCAGTCTGCGTGATACGCGGCGTGAGCTTACCCTCCTTCATCGGCCCGGGGGTTTCAGCACGAAAGAGCTGCATCCCGCCCACGCCAAGAAGCGGCAACACCGCCACCACCATGACGATGATGCCCATGCCGCCAATCCATTGAAGGGTGTGGCGCCAGAGATTGACCGACTGCGGCAGGGCGTCAAGCCCCGAAAGCACCGTGGCGCCCGTGGTGGTGAGCCCGGAGAGCGTCTCCATGAACACCTTGGCAAACGAGAGCTGCGGGCAGGCGACCAGGAGCGGCGGCATCGATACGAAGGTAACGAGCAGCCAGCCAAACACCACCAGAAGCGCGCCGTCGCGCGGCTGCACCTCGCGATGGCTGCGATGGGTGGCCCACCATATGACCAAGCCCACGACAAAGCACCCGACTGCCGAGCCGGCAAACACCCGATGCATGCCATCATCGGCGACAAGCGACCAGGCAAAGGCCGGCAGAAACGCGATCGAGAACAGCATCAGGAGGCTGCCCAGCACGGGCGCAACGACAAGCAGGCGCAACACGTCAGAAGAACCCGACGCCGACCTGGAACAGCTTCTCAACGCGGGGCAGCAGGCGCTTGTTGCTCACGAAGACGATCAGATGGTCTTCGGGCTGTATCACCGTGTCGTGATGCCCCATGATCACCTCGTAACCTCCGGCATCTTCCGGCGCGAGGGGGTCCGCGGGCGCCACCGCGCGCACGATCGCGCCGATGGTCGCGCCCTGCGGCAAATCGATTTGTTCGATTCGCCGGCCCACCACCCGCGACGATTTCGGATCCCCATGGGCGATTGCTTCGAGCGCCTCGGCTGCGCCCCGGCGAAGCGAGTGCACCGCCACCACATCACCGCGGCGCACATGCTTGAGGAGACTGCCTATCGTGGCCTGCGAGGGCACGATCGCAACATCAATCCGATTGCCCTGTACCAGGTCGGCATACGCCTGACGATTGATGAGCGCGATGGTGCGTCGTGCGCCCATCCGCTTGGCGAGCATGCACGACATGATGTTGTTTTCATCGTCGGAGGTGAGCGCAACGAACAGGTCCATTTCATCGACGCCCTCCTCGCCGAGCAGATCCTCGTCGGTACAGTCGCCGTTCAGGACCAGCGCATGATCGGAGTCAAGCTGCGAGGCGAGATAGTTACAGCGCCGCGCATCGGCCTCGATCAGCTTGACCTGGTAGTGATCGCTCAAGCCGCGCGCAAGGCGCAGCCCAATGTTGCCGCCCCCCGCGATCATGACGCGACGAACCGGCTGGTCCATCCTGCGCAGATCCGACAAGGCAGTTCGGATGTGCTCGGCTGCGGCAAGAATGAACACCTCGTCGCCCGGCTGAATCAAGGTGTCGCCCTCGGGCTGCACCGCGCGGTCGTTGCGAAAGATCGCCACGATCCGCATGTCGATATTGGGGTGCGCGGCACGCAGGTCGCGAATCGGGTGCGAGACCAGCGGGCCCCCCTCGTAGGCGCGAACCGCGATCAGGCTCGCACGGCCGCCAGCGAACTCCAGCACCTGCAATGCTTCGGGAAACTCGATCAGCTTCATCACATAATCGGTCACTGTCTGCTCGGGACAGATCAGGTGGTCGACTTGAAACCCGTCAACACCGGTGAGCTCGGGATGATCGAGAAACTCGGGCGCGCGGATCCGCGCGATGCGGGTGGGAATATTGAAGAGCCGCGCCGCGAGCTGACAGGCAACCAGATTGGTCTCGTCGCGCGCCGCCGTTGCGATCAGCATGTCGGCATCTTCGGCGCCGGCCTGGGCAAGCACCGGCGGATGCGTGCCATTGCCCGCCAGCGTGCGCAGATCAAGCCGGTCCTGAAGCGCAGCCAGCTGCGTGACGTCGGTATCGACCACCGTGATGTCGTTTCGCTCGGAGACCAGGTTTTCGGCCACCGAGCCGCCAACCCGTCCGGCACCAAGAATGATGATCTTCAATTGGTCGGGGGTTTGCGCCAGACGCCGCGCGAGAGGTCAATGCCAAGCTGCTTGAGTTTGCGATAAAGATGGGTGCGCTCAAGTCCGGTGCGCTCAGCGACCCGGGTCATGCTGCCCTGCTCGCGCATCAGGTGATGCTCGAAATAGGCGCGCTCGAACGCGTCGCGCGCATCACGAAGCGGTGCATCGAGCGGCAGTTCGCGCAGCAGCAGCCGCGCCGCAGGCGAGTCCGGAATTGCCGGCGTGGCCGCAACCGGCACGGCCATGGGTTCGCCAAATGCGCCGGGCGGCTCAACTGCGCCTGGCGCAGCCATGGGCATCACGCCTGCGGGCGGCGGGTCGCGAGGCGTGAGCGCGGCTGCCGCACCCACCACCGGTGCGGAGGCGGGCGAGGGCTTTGCCGCCGGGCGCGTGAGGCCGTTTTGCACCGCACGCAGCAGCTTTTGCAGCGTGATCGGCTTTTCCAGAAAATCGCTCGCACCGATCCGCGAGGCCTCGGCCGCGGTGTCGATGGTCGCGTGGCCCGACATCATGATGACCGGCATGGTGAGTCGCCCGCCCGAGGCCCACTCACGTAACAGCGTGATGCCGTCGGTATCGGGCATCCAGATGTCGAGCAGCACCAGATCGACGGGCTGGCGCTCGCGAACCGCACGCGCCTCGCGCGCACTGTCGGCAAGCAGAACGGTGTGTCCTTCATCACCCAGGATTTCGGACAACAATTCGCGGATGCCGATTTCATCATCGACCACGAGGATCTCGGCCATTCGTGAAGCTCTCTAGGCGGTGGTGGCAGCAGACAAGCGGGGATTTTCCCCGCTTTTTGCGATTTTCGTAAAGAGTAATGCGATCTGGGCACCGACAATCGTGCCGCTTTCATCGGTCCGGTTGCCCAAATCGATGCGCGCGCCGTGCTCATCGACAATCTTCCGAACAATAGCAAGCCCCAGCCCCGTGCCGCGCGGCTTGCTGGTGACATAGGGCTCGAAGGCGCGCGCGAGCATCGAGGGCGTAAAGCCCGGACCGTTATCGCGAACCAGCAGGCGCACCGCCAACTCCCCATCGGCAAGCCGCACCACACCGGTGAGGAGTTCCACCCGCGGCGCAGGCACCCGTTCGGTAGCCTCGATCGCATTACCGATCAGGTTGAGGACCACCTGGCGAAGCTGCGCAGCATCGGCCATCACCGGCGGACAGCTGGGAGCAAGCTGCGTGTGCAGACGCCCGCCTGCCGAAAACAGCGGTGCAATCTCGTCGATCAGCTGGTTGAGATCGAGCGGCGCAAGCCGTGCCGCCGGCAGCCGGGCGTACTCCCGGAACTCATCGACCAGATGCTTGAGCGCAGCCACCTGATCGACAATGGTCTGCGAGCTCCGATTAAGGAGATCGGCGTCGGACCCGGAAAGCTTGTCGTGGAGCCGCAGCTTCAGGCGCTCGGCTGAGAGCTGAATCGGGGTGAGCGGATTCTTGATCTCATGGGCCAGCCGCCGGGCGACCTCCGCCCAGGCCATGGTGCGCTGCGCCGAGATCACCTCGGTGAGATCGTCAAAGACAATCACAAACCCTTCGCCCGGCAGCATCGAGCCGCGCGCAAGGAGCGTTTTGCCCGCGCTTGCCGCCGACGCCGGCTCGGCCGAGGGCGGGGTATCGCGCGAAGGCAGTACAAATTGCCGCTGCCAGCTGCCGGGTCCGCTTGCCTGAAGCTCGAGGAAGGCCTGGCGAATTTCGTCGGAAAACGGCGCAAGCGGCGCAATCACCGAAATCGGCATGCCCAGGCTCTGGTCAAGCGGCTGCCCGAGAATCTGCTCGGCGCCGGGGTTGGCGAGCGTGACCCGCCAGTGAGCATCGAGCACCATGACGCCCGCGGTGAGATTGGCAAGTACACTCACCAGCCGCGCATGCGCCTGCTCGATTTCACGCTGGTTGCGTTCGACCAGCGTGCGCGCATCCTCGAGCTGGCGGGTCATCATGTTAAATGACTGGGTGAGCACCCCCAGCTCGTCGCGTCCCGAGTAGGCCTTCACCGGCCGGTAGTCGCCCTCAGCCACCGCGCGCGTGCCGGCCGCCAGCATCGACAGGGGCCCGGTGAGCCACCCCGACAACAGGAACGCAGCCGCCACCGCTGAAAACACCGTCAATATGAAGATCAGCGTGAGCGTGACATTGAAGATGCGCGACAGGCTCTCGCGCGAGAGTGCGAGCTGCTGGAAGTCCCGGCGCCCCTGCTCCAGGGCATCGGTATGCTCGGCAAGTAGTGCTGGCACTTCCTGGATCAGCTGCAGATACGCCCCCTCTTCGAAGCGCAAGCCCTCGGCGTTGATGGGTACGATCACTCGCATCAGCAGACCCCGGAACGATTGCCCGGCCACCTCGCGGGTTTCGAAAGTCGAATAGAGGCGCGTAAGACGCGCCTGGCGAAGCGCAGCCGGCGTTGGCAGATCGGGCACGAGCGCCGACAACCGGCCGCCCACCGCCACGATCAGGTTACGCCCGCCGCTCACCACCAGCGCATCCTGAAGATCGAGTTGTTCGCGAAGCCGGTTCAATTGCGCCGACCAGCCCGCAGGGGGCGTATCGCCAAGCGACCCGGACACGGCGCGAGCCTTGTAGAGGAGGTCAGAGAGCTGCGCATCCAGTGTAGCGCGGCCCAGGCTCATGCCGGAGTCGAGTGCTCGCTCGACCGGCACCGCAAACCAGGACTCCACCGAGCGGCCGATGAAATGTACCGACACCAGGTAGATGAGCGAGACCGGAATCACCGTCATGACGGTGAAGGAGAGCGCGAGTCGCGCCATCAGCCGGGTGCCAAATAGCCCCCGCCGATAGCGCTGGATCAACCGCCGGATGAGCTCGGCCACCAGCACCAGCAGCGCCAGCGCCATGACCGCGGTGGTGACCAGAAGCGCGGGATAGTGCCGCTCGAAAATCGAGGTGTTCGCGCTCGCCCCTGCGAGCAGCACCAGGAGCACCACGGCGAAGGCAACCGATGCGATCAGCGCAAAGCGCAGCAGCCGGCCTATCGCGCGTTTGTCGGTGTCGGGGGCAGCGTGAAATTCGCGCGCGTCCATTCGACCTGTGGATTCCAGTCTCGGTTGGTGAGGGCATCGACCTGGAGCGCCCGGGGTAGCTGGGTGGCATCGAGCCGGATGCGGGCCTGAACAAGGTAGTCGCCCGGTGCGAGCGCCTCGCCCGGATCGATGCGCCAGTTGCGCACCTGCGCTACCCCGGCCAATGCCGCCTCGAATGATTCATGAAGGGTGGACAGGCCTTCGTCACGGGTGACGCGGAACTCGCGTGCAAGCGCGTGGTAGGTGAGCCGCGCGCGGCTGCTCGCCTGGGCTACGCGCTGATCCCACCAGTACCAGCGCGGCCGCAGCAATTCGACTTCCACCAGAAAATAGAGTGGCACGCCTTTCATGACCGCGTCCTCAAGCCGCGGCGTGCGCGGCGGCTCCAGGTTGGCAGACAGCACCCAGGCGCGCCCGTCGGTGGCGGGCTCGAGCCGCACCGAGCCGTCCTGCGCGCCCAAGACAGGCAGGCTCAGCAGTAGCGCGGTCAGTGCCGCAAGCAGTCGGGCGGGCAGGGTCACGGGCGACGTTTCTCGATCAGACAGTAGAAAAATCCGTCGTGGTCTTCGGATGGCATGCTGACAGGCAAAAGCTGGCGACCGGGCCCGCGGGTGTCGGTGCCGGCAGCAGGCTGCGGGCAATCGGGCAGGGCCAGTTCGCGGGCATCTTTGTGGCGCTTCAAAAAAGGCTCGATGATGTCCTGCCCCTCGGCCCTGAACACCGAGCAGGTGGCATAAAGCAATTTACCACCGGGTTTCAGCAAGGGCCAAAGCGCGTCGATGATGCGCGTCTGGGCTGCCGCCAGTGTCGTGAGATCGCCACGGCGGCGTAGCCACCGCGAGTCGGGCGCGCGCCGGACGATGCCCGATGCCGTGCACGGCGCATCGACCAGGATCCGATCAAAGGGCACCCGATCCCACCAGCGGCGAGGGGTGGCCGCATCACCGCAGACCAGCGTTCCAGAGAGCCCAAGCCGATCCAGTCCCTCCCGCACCTGCGCGAGGCGCCTGGGCTTGAGGTCGAGCGCGGTGAGGTGTACCGCCGCCTCTTCCAGGATGTGCGCGCTCTTGCCGCCAGGTGCCGCGCAGGCATCCAGCACCCGCTGACCGTCCCGCACATCGAGCCAAAACGCGGCACGCTGGGCCCCCTCATCCTGCACCGACACCAGTCCCTCGGCCCAACCCGGAAGCGCTTGCACACGCCCGGCCGGCTCGACGATAACCGCTGCCGGGCCCACCACGCGGCAGGTGTAACCCTGCGCCTCAAGGCGTGCTACATAGTCAGCGCGCGCGATGCGTCGGCGGTTCACGCGCAGCGTGAGCGGCGGATGGCGATCCGCAGATTCGGCGATTGCCTGCCACGTGTTCGGGTGATCGGTCCGCAACACGTCGAGCCACCAATCCGGGTGATTCCAGCGCGCCTCGGGATGACGTCTTGCCGCATCCAGCAGCGTTTCGGGCGAGCGCAGAAACGCGCGCAGCGTCGCGTTGATGAAGCCCGCCGCGCCCTCGGTCTGAGGATCGGCGCGCGCCGCCCGCACCGCCTGGTCGACGATGGTGGCGGGATGGCGCTGCGGCGCGATCAGCTGAGCGAGCGCAAGCCACTGCAGCGCTGCAACCGGCGGGGCAGGCTCGCGCGCGTTCAGGCCTCGAGCGAGCGCCTGGCAAAGGCCGAGCACCCGGGTTGCTGAATAGGCGAGATCACGAACCACCGGTCGCGAGGCCGGCGCCAGGTCATGGTCACGCTCGGCCTGATCGAGCGCAAAGTCGAGCCGCTCTCCCGCCGCAAGTGCGCCGAGCGCCTGGGCAGCCGAGCGCATTTCATCGGCAAGCGCCGATCGAACGGTGGTGGACGTCGTCGTCATCAGCGCGGGAGCACTTCAAACCGCTCGCCCGCTGCAATCGGCCGCCCGCGAAGGAACGTTGCCACGGGTTGACGGGTGCCGCCAGGGCGTTGCAGTTCGGTGAGCTCGAGCACCCCTTGCCCGCAGGCCACGCGCAAAACGCCCTCGGGCGCACGCAACACCGTGCCGGGGAGCGCGCCCGCCGGGTTGGCCTCGGTCACCGCCCGGGCCCGCCAGATCTTGAGCGTGAGCCCTTTCTCGGCGGCGAGCGCGGCACTACAGCCCGGCACCGGATCGAACGCGCGGATCCGCCGGGCGAGCGTCTGCGCATCCTGATGCCAGTCGAGCACAGCGTCGTCGCGGTCGATCTTGCGCGCGTAGCAGACGCCGGTTTCGGGTTGGGCGGTCGCAGCCAAAGGGCCTGCGGCCAGCTGCTCAATCGCCTGGACCGCCAGCCGCGCACCGACCACCGCCAGCTGATCGTGAAGACTGCCGCCGGTATCGAGATCGGTGATCGGCACGGCCTCGCGCAATAGCGTCGGGCCGGTATCGAGCCCCGCCTCCATCTGCATGATGGTGATGCCGGTCTCCTGATCCCCCGCCTCGATCGCACGCTGGATGGGCGCAGCGCCCCGCCAGCGTGGCAGCAGCGACGCGTGGACGTTGATGCAGCCGAGCCGCGGCAGGTCGAGGACCGCCTGGGGCAGGATCAGGCCGTAGGCGACCACCAGCATCAGGTCGGCAGCGGCCGCCCGCAAGGGCGCCCGATCGACCTCTTCACGCAGACGGGCGGGTTGACCCACAGCGAGTCCCAGCTCGAGCGCGCGTTGTTTGACGGGCGGCGCCACCAGCCGCTGGCCGCGTCCCGCGGGTCGATCAGGCTGACACAGCACGAGGGCCACCTCGTGGCCTGCCTGGACCACCGCATCAAGAACCGTTGCGGCGAACGCCGGCGTTCCGGCAAAGATCAGCCTCAGCACAGCCTCCGTGATTCAGGCGTGTGCACGCTAGGCTGCGTCGCGCTCTTGCTTGGCGAGTTTGGCGCGGATACGGGTTTGCTTGAGGCGAGACAGGTGCTGCACGAAGACCCTGCCATTCAGGTGATCGATTTCGTGTTGCAAGCAGACGGCAAGCAGTCCCTCGGCCTCGATCGAGAACGCTTCGCCGCGCTCGTTGAGCGCGCGAACGGTGATCGTGCCTGGCCGCTCGACATTTTCGAAAACGCCCGGAACCGACAGGCACCCTTCCTCGTGCACGGTGAGGTCGCCACCCGCGTTCACGATTTCCGGGTTGATAAAGACCTGCAACGTATCGCGCTTCTCGGACAGGTCAATCACGATCACGCGCAGGTGAACGTCGATCTGGGTGGCGGCCAACCCGATTCCGGGCGCCTCGTACATGGTCTGCGCCATATCGCCCACCAGCTCGCGAATGGAATCATCGACCCGTTCGACGGGTGCGGCAACCTGCTGCAGGCGCGGGTCGGGATAACGAAGAATGGTCCGGATTGCCATCTGCGAATGCTACCGCCGGCCTCGGCCCATCGCAAGGCGGCGCGGCCGGATGGCAAGCGCCGGAGCGGCCTGGGTTCGGCCGCCGGGCGCCACCGTCTTAAGGCCTAGGCGGGCGCGTCGAGCGCCCGCTGGGAGCCAAGGGTGGACTCGCGCATGCTGGGCGTCATGCCCCGCCGACCCCGAGAGCCTCTCGCCATGAACCCCCGCCTGCCGCTGAACACCCCCCGATCCGCCGCGCAACCCTCGCTCTTCAACCTGCCCGGTCCGCACCCCGGAGCGCCAGCTCTTTGCGCATCCGGCTCAAGTCCGTCGGCGTCTTCCGCACCCGTCCATGGCGCGCCCGCAGCCCAGCCCGAGGCCTTGGGCAACACCCCGCCCCCCTGCAGCGCCTCGGCCTCGCCCTGCCCGCCGCTCTGCCTGCGCAGCCACCTTCACCTCGCGCTCACCCCGGGGCTGGGCGCCGGCTCCGCGCGTCGCCTGTGCGAGGCGCTGGGCTGCGCGTGCGCGGTCCTCGCAGCGCCCCATACCGCGCTGCAGTCACTGATACCGATACCGGTCGCGCTCGCCGTGCGCGCCTGCGACAGCGCGCGCACACGGGCCGTCGAGCGCGCCATTGAGTGGTCTCAGACGCCCGGGCAGCATCTTCTGGTACGAGCCGATCCACAGTATCCGGCTGCGCTCGCCTGTCTCCCCGACCCTCCGATGGTGCTCTACGTTCGAGGCATGCTGGCCGCGCTGGCACAGCCCGCGGTGTCGCTGGTCGGAAGCCGCAACGCGAGCCGCGACGGCCTCGAGATTGCGCGCACGGTCGCGGGCGTCTTTGCGAGAACCGGCATCGTGGTGGTAAGCGGTCTCGCGGCGGGCATCGACAGCGCCGCCCACCGGGGGGCACTCGATTCGGGGGGTCTGACGGTTGGCTTTGTCGGCACGGGTGCTGACCTCATCTACCCTCGAACCCACCGCGCGCTCGCCGAATCGGTGGTCGGGCAAGGCGCGCTGGTCTCGGAGCTACCCTTGGGTAGCCCGGCGGCTGCGCATCACTTCCCGCGACGCAACCGGCTGATCGCCGCACAGGCCGTCGCGGTGGTCGTGGTGCAGGCGGCCAGGCATTCGGGCTCGCTCATCACAGCCCGGCTCGCCGCTGAGCTGGGCCGCGAGGTCGCCGCTTTTCCCGGGTCGGTGCACTCCCCCCTCAGCCACGGCTGCCATCAGCTCATCCGCGAGGGCGCTGCGCTGGTCGAAGACGCCGCCGACATTGCGGCGCTGTTGCGCGGCGCGTTTGAGCGGGCCGGGTGGCTCGCGCCGGCTACCGAACTCAATACCAACGACCGGGCGCGCCTGGCTGCGGTCCAACCCGATCACCCGTTCGCGAGGCGGCTGCTGAAATTGCTGGGCTGGGCGCCGGCGGCACCCGACGCACTGGCACGAACAGCCGGGTTATCCGCATCGGATACCGCAGCGGCGCTGCTTGATCTCGAGCTTGCCGGGCACATCGAACGACTGATCGATGGCCGCTTTCAGCGGCTCGCCAATCCAGCGACCGTCGGTCAACCCGCCGGGTCATTTCCTCAGCCCGGTCCGGTCTCCTTGCTTGCTTCGGCCGCGGATCGGCCCGTATGATGGCCGCCCCAGCGCATGCCCTGCGCCCCAAAGAGCCCTCTCACAAGAGCGAAAAAGGCAATCCCCGTGCCACGACCTATCAAGGTGTTCCAGTCCTCATGAGCAAGGCACTGATCATCGCGGAAAAGCCATCTGTCGCCGCCGATATCGCGCGGGCACTCGGCGGCTTCACACGCCAAGGCGACTATTTCGAAAGCGACGAATACGTCCTCTCCTCGGCGATCGGCCATCTGGTGGAAATCGGTGCGCCCGAGCAGTTCGAGGTGAAGCGCGGCAAATGGTCTTTTGCCAACCTGCCGGTCATCCCGCCCCATTTCGATCTCAAGCCCATCGACAAAACCGAGGACCGCCTGAAGCTGCTGTCGCGGCTCATCCGCCGAAAAGACGTCTCCGGACTCATTAACGCCTGCGACGCCGGGCGCGAGGGCGAGCTGATCTTCCGCCTGATTGTCCAGCACGCCAAGGCAAAGCAGCCCATCCGCAGGCTTTGGCTTCAGTCGATGACGCCGGCTTCCATCCGCGACGCTTTTGCACACCTTCGCGAAGACCCCGACATGCTGCCGCTCGCCGATGCCGCGCGCTGCCGCTCGGAGGCCGACTGGCTGGTCGGCATCAACGGCACCCGCGCCATGACCGCGTTCAATTCGCGAGACGGCGGCTTCTATCTCACCACCGTAGGCCGCGTTCAAACCCCCACGCTCACCATTGTGGTCGAGCGCGAAGAGCGCATCCGAAGCTTTGTCTCGCGCGATTACTTCGAGGTCAAGGCCACCTTCGGTGCCCAGGCGGGCGCCTATGAAGGCAAGTGGTTCAATCCAGCCTTCCGCAAAGACGAAACCGACACCGAAGCCCGCGCTGAGCGCCTCTGGGACCTGAGCACGGCCCAGGCCATCGTTGCCGCCTGCGAGGGCAAAACCGCCTCTGTTACCGACGAATCCCGGCCTGCCACCCAGTTGTCGCCGGCGCTCTTTGACCTCACCTCGCTTCAGCGCGAAGCCAACTCGCGGTTCGGGTTCTCGGCGCGCACCACGCTCGCCATCGCCCAGGCGCTCTACGAACGCCACAAAGTGCTGACCTACCCCCGTACCGATTCAAGGGCCCTACCCGAGGACTACCTCGAGACGGCCCGCGAGACGGTTGATGTGCTCACCGAGCAGGCCGCGTATCGGCCTTTCGCCCGGCAGATTCTCGACGCGGGCTGGGTTCGGCCGAACCGCCGGGTGTTTGATAACAGCAAGGTAAGTGACCACTTTGCAATCATTCCGACCCAGCAATCACCGCGTGCGCTGTCGGACGCCGAGCAGCGCATTTACGATCTGGTCGCCCGCCGTTTCATGGCGGTGTTTTTCCCGGCCGCCGAGTCGCTCGTCACCACCCGGATCAGCCGGGTGGGCGAGCACGCCTTCAAGACCGAGGGCCGGGTGCTGGTCAATCCCGGCTGGCAGGCCATTTACGGCCGTGAAGGCGGCGACGACACCCTGCCGCCGGTGGCAGCCGACGAACGGGTCGCGGTCGATGACATCGCCCTCCTCGCCCTCAGCACCCGGCCGCCCCCGCGCTACAACGAGGCAACGCTGTTGTCGGCCATGGAAGGGGCAGGCAAGCTGATCGATGACGACGATTTGCGCGCAGCCATGGCCGACAAGGGCCTGGGCACGCCAGCCACCCGCGCCTCCATCATTGAAGGGCTGATCGCCGAAAACTACCTCATCCGCGACGGCAAGGAACTCATCCCTACCACCAAGGCGTTTCAGCTGCTCACGCTGCTTCGCGGGCTAGGCGTGGCCGAGCTCACCGCGCCCGAGCTCACCGGCGAGTGGGAGCACAAGCTCGCCGAGATGGAACGCGGCCGGCTCGGCCGCGAGGCCTTCATGCGCGAAATCGCCGACATGACACGGCAAATCGTCGAGCGGGCGAAAAACTACCAGGCCGACACCGTGCCCGGAAACTAC
>JALREG010000058.1 GCA_023253905.1 Burkholderiaceae bacterium | reverse complement strand
GTCTGGGTGTGCCCTGCCAGCGAACTTCGCCGGTATCGGGATGGACCAGTCCGGCAAGGATGCGCAGCAGGGTCGACTTGCCGGTGCCGTTGTCACCGGTGAGCATCAGCCATTGACCCGGCGCAAGCCACTGGCACGCGCCCCGCTATGCCGAAGCACTGCGGGCGCGCGGCGCGCTGCTCTGTGGCGCCTCCGACACCGACCCCGTCGCCGGCGAGTCCGCCGCGACGCGCCTGGGCGTTGAATTCATCGCGCCCACCGAAGCGATGATCGAGCGCCTGCGCCCAGACTTTGCGGTGGTGTTGCCGCGGCATGATCACGCGGCCGACGAAATCGCACGCGTCGCCGCACTGCGCGTTCCGATGCTGGTGGAAAAGCCCATGGGGCGACATGCTCAAGAAGCCGAGCGGGCTGCTGCCGCCATTGAGGCCGCGGGCATCTTCGCAAGCGTCTGCCTGCCCAATCGCTACATGGCGATCTGGGCCGAGGTTCGTTCCCTCACTGCAGCAGGAACGTTGGGCGAACTTCGACATGCGCATTTCCGCACCATCAACGGCCCAGCGTCGCGCTACCGCGATTCTGGTGTGGGCTGGATGCTGGAACCGGCTGCAAGCGGCGGGGGCGCGCTGCGTAATCTCGGCGTTCATGGCGCAGACGCTGTCCTGGGCCTCGCCGCAGGCCAGCCGCTTAGGGTATTGAGCGCACATTGCCACCGCTTCGACGCCGCCCCTGGCATTGAAGAGTTCGCCGCAGCGAGCCTCGCGAGCGCCGACGGTTTTCATGTGTCGCTGGAAGCGGGCTACAGCTACGCCAACCTTCAGGAGGGGGGCGACTATGAGTGGCGAATTGCCACCTCAGGCGCCTACCTTCGCGAGAGTAACGGCAGGCTCTGGATACATCGACGAGGCGGTTCGCTGGAAACGCGCGAAGTCGCCACGCCGCATCGGCTTTATCAAACCATGACGCATGCTGCAATGGACGCCTTTGAAGCGAACGCCGCCCCGCCGGTGCCGGTTCGGGACTGTTTGGCTGCAGTGCGCCTGCAGGATCGGATCTATACCGCGGCGGGCGGCTGACCAACACTGCCCAAGGACAGGCGAGCGTCTTCGCGGCACTCGATCAGGCTGCGCAGGCGCTGCCCCGTTGCGTTAATGTTGTCGGGCGCGAGCCAGCGCTCGAACCCAGCGCGCACTTGAGGCCACTCGCCATCAACGACTGAATACCACGCGGTATCGCGTGAGCGCCCCTTATAGACCACCGCCTGCCGGAAAATGCCCTCAAAGCTGAATCCCAGCCGAAGCGCGGTCGCACGGGACCTGGCATTAAGGCTGTCGCACTTCCACTCATAGCGCCGATAACCCAGGTCCTCGAATACATGGCGCATCAGGAGGTATTGCGCCTCAGTCGATGCGCAGGTGCGCTGAAGCGCTGGCGAGAAATTGACATTGCCCACCTCGATCACGCCGTGCGCGGGGTCGATCCGCATCAATGACAGCGTGCCCGTGGCAGCCCCGTCTCGATCATCAATGACCGACCAGTGCAGCGGATCAACGCTCTGCGCCATCCGAGAGAGCAGTTCAAGAAAGGCCACTTCGGTGGCGGGCCTGTCCTGAAAAAGATAGGCCCAGTGCCGGCCGTCAGGCGCGATCGAATGCGCGCTCCAAAGGGCTGAGCCGTGTCGCTCAATGTCGACCGGCTCGAGCCGGCAGAACCGCCCCTCAAGCACCCGGCGTTGCGGCGGCCGAGCCCCGTCCCACCCAGGAACCGGGGGCCCGACCGGAAGACCGTGCTCGTCGGTCATCACGCGCCGCGTCCGGTGCCGTTTACTGTGACAGTCCCTTGTCGACCATCCACTTTTGAATCATGGCAGCGATCTGATCGGAGTTGGTGTCCATCATCAGCATGTGCGAGTTGCCGCGAATGCCGAGTTTGGGCAGATCGATACGGGTTACGTCGGTGCCCTGCTTGCGAAGCGCGTCCTCGTAGGCATTGACCGCCGGCATGATTCTCTGCCAGAGCGAATGCCGCTCGAGGTAATCGCCCCACACGAACAGATGCGGTACGCCTTTGAGGGGTGACAGGTCGGTGCGCTGCGGATTGGGTGCGCCCGAGGGCTCGATTGCAATCACGCCCTTCACCATGCCAGGTGCCTTGAGTGCTGCGTTGAACGTGAAGTTGCCGCCCTGGCTGTGCACCACGATCACGCAGGGACACACCTTCTGAACATACTGGTCATAGGCGGCCTGCGACGCCGCGTCATTGGTTGCCCAGCGGGGGATGCCTTGTTTGCCGAACTGATCAAAGGCCTTCACGGGAAATAGTGTGCCCTCGGGGAATACGGTGCGCTTCGCTGGATCGGTGTTGTAGCCGGTGCCCTCCGGTCCGAGACGGAAAAGCTCCCACGCCTCTTTCTTGGTCCGGAAGAACGGCTCGGTCTTGAAGATTTCGGGATAACGCGCCCAGGACGCCCTGCCCCGCTCCACCGCATCGCTCACATAAACATCATGCCCCGCCTTGAGGAAGAACTGCTGCCAGCCAGGGTTACCGTCGGGCTTGGTTTCCCAGGTCACACCCGACAAGCCGCCGCCGTGCCACATCAGCATCGGATAACGGCCCTTCCGGCTCATTTCGTGAAGCTTCACGTACTGCACGTACATCTGTTCGACTTCGAAGTCACCGTTCGGATCAACCTTGAAGGGCGCCGCGCCAGCGGTGAATACGATCTCTTTGGTCGGTAAGCCAGAGAGCGTGACCTGCCGCCCCCCAATGTGAAAGCTGCCTACTTCCTTCACCCCGTAGTGATCGGCAGGGCGATGATGCGCGCATCCCCCAAGCGCGAGGGCGCCCAGCGCTACGGCCATGCCAAGCAGTCGATAGCTCATGCTGCTGTCTCCGTTTTTTGATTGGATGTGATGACCGGCAGACTGCACCGGTCTGCGCGGGCCCGGTGCGCGAAACGATGACCGCCTTCATTGATGCGCGTCTTCGTCAAGGCACGACCCACCGCGTGGGGCACAATATCACGCATCATCCGATGTGGAGAACGCTTGATGGCCCAGAAAGTCATGCTGCAGCACCCACCGACTGGCCTCATTCGCAGTGGCTACTATGGCTTCAGCTGGACCTACCTTTTCTTCGGCTGGTGGGTGCCGCTTTTTCGTGGCGAACTGGGTGTGGCAGCGCTCCATCTCCTGTTCACCCTGTTCAGCTTCGGCCTCTGGCAGCTGATCGTGGCGTTCCTCTACAACCGCCAGTTCATGATCCGGATGCTCGAAAAAGGCTATGTGCTCGCCGACCGCGAAGACGTCATGGCGGGCGCCCGCGTGGCGCTGGGCATCGGTACGCCTGCCGGCTGATCAGCGCCGGATTTGTTACCCTTCGACTCACCCAACCCACTTGTAAGCCGCTGGAGCGGACCGTATGAGCGCAATGGTCGTTTTCGCCACCACCGTTTTTCTGTCGGCGTTTTTGCTGTTCCAGATTCAGCCCATCGTCGCGAAAATGATCCTGCCGTGGTTTGGCGGGTCGTCATCGGTCTGGAGCACCTGCATCGTTTTTTTCCAGAGCGTGCTGCTGCTTGGCTATGGCTATGTGCACTGGCTCCATGAAAAGGTCTCGCGGTCACGCCAGCCCCTTGTTCACGCCGCTCTGCTGGTGGTCTCTCTTGTCACGCTGCCGGTTGCTGCCGACGCTTCCTGGAAGGGCATGACGCTCGACTATCCGTCGCTCGCAGTCCTGGCAGTGCTCGCGGTGGCGTGTGGCGCACCCTACCTGCTGCTCTCCACCACCGGGCCGCTGATGCAAGCGTGGTACGCACGCGTCGGCATCGCCAGTGGCGACGGCTCGCGCGCCTATCGCCTCTATGCGCTCTCCAATCTCGCCTCCATGCTGGCGCTTCTCACCTACCCGGTGCTGATCGAACCCGCGTTGGCACTCGAGGCGCAAGCCACCAGCTGGTCACTCGCCTATGTGGTGTTTGTCGCCGCGGCGCTCGGCACGGCATGGCTCACCTGGCGGGCAGGCGACGGTGCGGCCTCATCCGCGACGAGCGCGCAGTCCGCAGTGGCTGACGACACCCCTCGGCCCGGCGCGGGCGAACTTCTGATCTGGGTGGGTCTGTCGGCCACTGCATCGATTCTGCTGCTGTCCATGACCCGCCACCTGACGCAAGACATTGCGCCGGTGCCGTTTCTGTGGGTGCTCCCCTTGAGCATCTACCTCCTGAGTTTCATCCTCTGTTTTGATGCGCCACGCTACTACGTGCGCAAGCTCTTTTTGCCGCTGCTTCCGGTGGCCTTCATCGCGCTTGATCGCGTCCATGATGTCTACACCTGGGTGCCCGTGTTAATCGGTGTCACCTGCGTGTCGCTTTTCGTGTTCTGCATGGTCTGTCACGGCGAGCTGGTTCGTCGCAAGCCCCCCGTGCGGCATCTCACGCTGTTCTACCTCATGCTTTCGATCGGCGGCGCACTGGGCGGCACGCTGGTTGGCCTGATTGCTCCAAGCATTTTCAACGCCTACTTCGAACTCCCGATCGGGCTGTTCCTCTGCGCAGCACTCACGCTCGCGGTGTTGTGGCGAGAGCTGTCGAAGGTGTGGCGCATCGCTCTCCTTATTCTGGTTGCGCTCTACGGACTGCGACTCACCACCCTCTCAATCGCCTATGTCGAGGGCTTCCGGGCGGTGGTGCGCAACTTTTACAGCCAGACCCGGGTGGAAGATGTCAAGGACGAACACTTCGGCATGCGGCGCGTCATGCTGCACGGCCGAATCAATCACGGCGAGCAGTACCTCGACGAAAAATTGCGGCGCGTCCCCACCGCCTACTTCTGCGAGCGCTCCGGCATCGGTCGGGTGTTTCGGAGCCTCCCTCAGGATCGACCCCGCAAACTGGGCGTGCTCGGGCTTGGTACCGGCACGCTCGCGGTCTATGGTCGTCCAGGCGACGAGATGCGCATCTATGAAATCAATGAACAGGTGCTCGATCTCGCCAAGAGCGAGTTCACTTTTCTGTCAGATTCGCCAGCCAAGATCATTTCGATTCTGGGGGATGGCCGCCTGATGCTCGAGCGTGAGCCCGATCAACAGTTTGATGTACTCGCAATGGATGCTTTCTCTGGCGATTCGGTGCCCACGCATCTGGCCACAATCGAGGCCATCAAGGTATACCTGCGGCACATGCGCCCCGACGGGTACCTGATCTTCAACATTACCAATCACTATCTGGACTTGCGTCCGGTGATGGCTGCAGCCGCAGCAGAGCTTGGGAAAGTGGCACTCGCCTACCAGGTCACCAAGGTGACCGATGATGAACTCTGTCGCCCGTCACACTTTGCGATCCTGGTGGATCCGAGCCGGCTGGAAAGCCTGCCCGAGCTGCTCCGCGACTTCACGCGACTCGAACCACGCCCGGGGTTCAAGGCCTGGACCGATAATTTCTCGAATCTGCTCAGCATTCTGAAAAAACTGTAAGGCCGCCGCAGCCTGGCCCCGCGCATCCGCTAGCGCCAGAACGTCACGCTCAGCTCCGCACTCTGATTGGCGGGTTCATACACTGTGTCGGTACCGGCTGACACAAAATTTGAGCGTTCGACCGCACGCAGTTGCACGCGCACGCTCGCCCGGGTTTCACCCCACTGCCAGGGTTGCTCAAGCGACAGCATCA
>JALREG010000379.1 GCA_023253905.1 Burkholderiaceae bacterium | reverse complement strand
GTGGTTCGAATGTTCATCACTGCATTAGCTTGTTTCCAAGTTATGTACTCATGGTCTACTGCAAAATCGAGGACACTTCTGTAGAAAATCTTTGTATCTTCCCAGTAATCATCCGTAAAAAGAACCGAGCACAATTTATCGATGATGTACTGCACCTTCGCGACCATCTTCATCGCGCAGGCCTACGGCATCGAGCTGTCATGGGGTCAACAGCTGACCATGCTGCTGGTCCTGATGGTCACCTCGAAGGGCATGGCCGGTGTGCCGCGCGCGTCGCTGGTGGTGATCGCAGCCACCCTGGCGCAATTCAATCTGCCGGAAGCGGGCTTGCTGCTGCTGCTCGGCATCGATCACTTCCTGGACATGGCGCGGTCCGCCACCAACGTGATCGGCAACAGCGTGGCGTCGGCCGTGGTGTCCAAGTGGGAAGGCCAGCTGCGCGATCCGGACACCGAGAATCCGGCACTGAAAGATGCGCTGGAAACACCACCGCCCCTGCACCCGCAACCGTCGAGCCCTGTTCAGCCTACCTGAACGGCGACGTCTCACCCCTGCCCATGACCGGTCGGGCCACCCAGGCCCGACTGCTCGACGCTCGCTTACGCCTGATCGAGCGCGCGCGCCAGTTTCGAGTGGCGAATGCCGTACAGGAAATACACCACAACACCGCCGATCAGATAGATCAGAAAGAAGTTCCGCGTGGCTTCGTGGGCGATCAGCGACATCACCAGAAACAGGCACATCGCGGCGCCAAGGATTGGCACCGCCGGATAGAGCGGCACCCGAAACGGTCGAGCCAGGGCCGGCGCCTTTACCCGCAGGTATACGACGGTCAGACAGACCAGCGCAAAGGCGGTGAGCGAGCCGATGTTCGTCAGCGCCGACAATGCATCAAGCGACATGAAGCCCGAGAACCCGGCAGCGAGGAGCCCAACCAGCACCGTTCCCGCCGCGGGTGTGCGGAAGCGGGGATGCACCTTGGCAAACAGCCCCGGCAACAGGCCATCGCCCGCCATGGTGTAGAACACGCGCGTCTGGGCGTACAGCAGCACCAGCATGACCGACGACAAACCGGCGATAGCGCCGATCTTGACCAGGATCGCAAACCACGGCAGCCCCATCTGGTTCACCGCCAGCGCGATGGGGGCAGGATTATCCAGCTCCACGTAGGGCACGATGCCGACCAGCACGCCGGCGGTGAGCACATACAGCACCGTACAGATCAAGAGCGAGCCGATAATGCCGATCGGCATGTCGCGTGCCGGATTCCGTGATTCCGCGCCGGCGGTGGAGACGGCCTCGAAGCCGATATAGGCGAAGAAGATCACGGCCGCGCCGCTGATGATGCCGCCAATGCCGTAGGCGGAGTCATTCTGCCCGGTCAGCACGTCACCCAGCGCACGCAGAATATCGTTCCAGAGCCCGCGCTCGACACCAACCGGCGGCGGCACCTCTTCCGGCACCAGCGGCGACCAGAGGTCCGGGTTGACGAAGAACGCACCAATGGCGATGAACGCGATCACGACCGACAGCTTGATCGCCACGATGATGTTGTTGACGCGCGCCGACTCGGAAATGCCGAGCACCAGAAG
>JALREG010000356.1 GCA_023253905.1 Burkholderiaceae bacterium | reverse complement strand
GGGCAACATGTCGGTGCCCATCGATCTGCTCGAGCCCATTCTTGCCAACCTGATCGAAACCGGACAGTCCGGGCTCGCCGCCCGGCCGTGGCTGGGAATGTATGTAGGCGAGTCCGAGGGGCAGTTGATCGTTGCGGGCGTGAGCCAGGGCGGTCCCGCCCAGCGTGCAGGGGTTCGCACCGATGACATGGTGCTCGACGTGGCCGGCGAGCGCGTCGCGTCGCTGGGTGATTTTTTGCGCGCGGTCTGGCGAATCGGCCCGGCGGGTGTGCCGGTGCCCATCACGCTGGCGCGTGGCGCTGAACTGCTCAGGCTGTCAATCCGGTCCATTGATCGCAACGACATGCTGAGCCGCCCGCAACTTCATTGAACCGTTCAAGGGGGCCGCGTGAGTTCCGAATCCGCTGTTCAAAGTGAGCTCGATCAATTTCTCGCAGCACGGCAACTGCTGCTCGAGCACCGTACCTCCTGGCATGCCGCGGTGGCGGGCTTTCGCTGGCCGCAACTTGAGCATTTCAACTGGGCGCGTGACTACTTTGATGGCATTGCGTTTGGCAACAAGGCGCCGGCTCTGCATATCGTCTAAGAATCGGGCGATGAGGCGCGCCTCACCTATGACGAGCTTCGAATCCGGTCCAACCAGGTGGCGTCGTTCCTGGTCGAGCAGGGCGCGCGCCGGGGTGATCGGATCCTCCTCATGCTGGGAAATGAGGTGGCGCTCTGGGAAACCATGCTCGCAGCCATCAAGCTGGGGGCGGTGCTTATCCCGGCCACCACGCTGCTCTCAGGCGACGATCTCGCCGACCGCCTGCGGCGGGGGCGTGTGCGCTGGGTGATCACCAATGCGGCGGGAGTGGGCAAATTCACTGCGCTCCCGCCGGACGCACTGCATGGGGTCGGGCTCATTTCTGTGCGCGCCGCGTCGGTTTCAGGCTGGACCGATTTCGCGCTGAGCGCGCAGGCGTCCACTCAATTCACCCCGCCTGAACCCACGCGCGCCAACGATCCGCTCATCGAATATTTCACCTCGGGTACCACCGCCCGGCCAAAGCTGGTTCAGCACACGCAATCGAGCTACCCGGTAGGACATTTGTCCACGCTTTACTGGCTCGGATTAAAGACGGGCGACGTGCACTGGACGATCAGCTCACCCGGCTGGGCCAAGCACGCCTGGAGCTGTTTTTTTGCGCCCTTCAACGCGCAGGCCTGTGTTTTTATCTACAACTACACACGATTCAACGGCCCCGCCGTGCTCGATGTGCTGGTGCGTTATCAGGTGAACACCCTGTGCGCGCCGCCCACCGTCTGGCGGATGCTGATTCTTGAAAAACTGGGGCGCTGGCCGGTCAAGCTTCGAGAGCTCATCTCGGCAGGTGAGCCGCTCAACCCCGAGGTCATTGAGCAGGTGAGGCGGGCGTGGAACATCACCATTCGCGACGGCTACGGACAAACCGAAACCACTGCGCAGATCGGTAATCCCCCTGGGGCGGAGCTCAAACCCGGCTCGATGGGTCGGCCGCTTCCCGGTTATCGCATCGTGCTGCGGGACGCTGATGGCCAGCCCGCCGATGAGGGCGAAATCTGCATCGATCTGTCGGCGAGGCCGCTTGCACTCATGAATGGCTATGCCGACGACGCCGACAAGACCGCCGAAGTGATGCGCGATGGCTTCTATCACACAGGCGATGTGGGCGCTCGAGATGCAGAGGGCTACATCACTTACGTGGGACGGGCTGATGATGTGTTCAAGGCATCGGGCTATCGCATCAGTCCGTTTGAGCTCGAGAGCGTGCTGATCGAGCATCCCGCGGTGGCCGAAGCGGCGGTTGTGCCGTCGCCGGATCCGTTACGAGGCTTTGTTCCCAAGGCGTACCTGATGCTGTCTCCTGGGCATGTTGCGAGTGCTGAGACCGCAGCTGGCATTTTCGGGTTCCTGCGCGAACGGCTATCGGCCTACAAACTTGTGCGTCGGATCGAGTTTGCCGAGTTACCCAAGACCATCTCGGGGAAAATCCGCCGCGTGGAACTGCGCGGACAGGAAAGCGCGCGGCCGGAGTCAGGGCGGCGTAACGCTCTGGAATTTGGCGAGGATGAATTTCGTTAGGCGCAAACCGCCGTGGGGTATCTCCTCGCGCGGACACTGGTATTCGCTTCACAGGTCCGCCGAGCCGCTGTAAAATCACAGGATCGTTGGGGAGTAGCCGCGCCGGCTGGAGCCTTGCACGGGGCCCCGGTCGGTTCGACAGTTCGTCACTACGAGGTATCCAACCTCCGGGCTGTCGGGCGTAGAAATACAAGTACAAGCCTGGCAAGACCTTCGATCAAGCGAGTCCGTTTTGGTTGATGTTTGGCTGAACGGGCTGTTCGATTGATCGTTTCTGAAAGGTCCTGCCATGGAACTGTTTTCCATGGGGTGGTGGTCTGCGCTGGCAGCCATCATCCTTATCGATCTTGTACTCGCTGGCGACAACGCCATTGTCATCGCGCTTGCGGCGCGTCGTCTCCCGCACCACCTTCAGCGCCGCGCCATTGTCTGGGGCACCGTCGGGGCTATTATCGTACGCTCGCTCATGACGGTTGGCGTCGTGTGGCTCCTCAAGATCCCCGGGCTCATGCTGGCGGGTGGAATCGGGTTGCTCTGGATCGCTTACAAGCTTCTCGCCGATAGCGATTCTGGTGATTCGCATGAAGGCGGCGGCGCCACCACTTTCTGGGGTGCCATGAAAACCATCGTCATTGCTGATGCGCTGATGGGCGTCGATAATGTTCTGGGGGTCGCGGGGGCCGCGCAGGGCTCGTTCGATCTGGTGGTGCTTGGTCTTCTGATCAGCGTGCCGATCGTGGTGTTCGGGAGCGCGGTGGTGCTTCGCCTGGTGGAGCGTTGGCCGATCATCATCCAGTTGGGCGCAGGAGTTCTGGCGTTTACGGCGGGCAAGATGATCGTAAACGAGCCCTGGCTTGATCCCGTCTTCGATGGATCTGCGGGTCTGCAGGTGGCCGCCCGCTGGGGCACTTACGTGATCTCGGTGGCTGGCGTCCTGCTTCTCGGGTGGTGGACCAATCGTCGTCGTCGTGCGGGCGATACCCTGCGAACGGAGTCCATCTGAATTGAAGTGCCAGGCGTCCTTGGGGCGGCTGGCCTTTTGATGGTTCCTGCCGAAGAATGACGACCAGGGAAATCGGTTGATGGACACTTTCATCATCTTCATCAACGACGCTGATTTCGCCAGGCGGCAGTTGCTGGCCTTCATCGAGGGGTGCTCCCCAGCGCGATGGGTGCTTGTGGGGTGCCCGCCCCGGTTGCCGCGTCACAGTGGACGTTTTCTGTCGCAGCCTGCACTCAAGCGTTGGCGTGCAGACTGGACCCGCGAAGCAACGAAGGACCTTGTCGCGTTGCTGAGTACGCGCGGGCATGAGGCGAGCACGCGGGTGGCGCATACACCGCTGGTTGCGTTTACGCGACAGCTGCGCGGAGAGCTTGGGCAGGCCGCGCGTCTGCTGGATGCGCGTCGACCGCGCACCGGCGTGTCGCTGGAGCCGATCGCCGAAGAGCCGCCCGGCGAGCGCAGCGATGCGTGGAATGCCACACGTAGTGCGATTTTGCTGGGCGCTCTGATCACGATTGCCTCGGAGTAAACCACGCGCAGGATACGGTCGGCTTCCTCTGTGAGCCGACCGACGGCGGTGCCTGAGGCAGAATCAGCTGGTCGTCCTTGCATATCCGGTCTATCATGACCGAGTACCTGCAGCAGATCTCTTTCACACGAAACATGGGGCCGACCTGGTTTCGACGTGGGTAGCGAAGCGGCACAGGGCATGCCGAGGCGCCAAGTCCTCGTAAATCCTTTGGCAAATCAATAAACGCCAACGACGAGCGTTTCGCTCTCGCGGCTTAAACCCCGCGAGCGCCGCAACAGTCAGCCGATGGGCTGGGTCTAACCGGGCAACTGGAAAGGCTGCGGTGTAACTTCAATCGGATAGCGTCCGGGCCGGGTCACTTGGTTCGGGGGCGAAACCCAAGGTGACTGGATGTGGGTCGGCCTGTCGACCGGCTAAACCTGCATCGAGACTCAAGTAGATCGACTACGCATGTAGAACTGTTCGTAGAGGACTTGCGGACGCGGGTTCGATTCCCGCCGGCTCCACCAATACTCAAAATCCCAATCCTTATCCGGTTGGGATTTTTTTGCCTGTTCCCCCCTGAAATGCGTCGTTGCCTCGCGAGCGTGACCACCCTGTTGCTACGCGTTGAAAATTGACCAGTTCTCGGCGCGCAGATCGGCGTCGCTCTTGGCATGGTGGCTTCGGGCCTGTTTGGGCATGACGGCATTCCTTTGGATTCATTTGGAATGCCGCCATGCTCGCGACGGGCTGTTCAGCCGTCAGCGAACTTCAGGAATGTTTCCTGAAGTTCAGGAATGCGGGGCCAGCCGTCTTAGCGACTGCGGTGAATCGTGATCTCGGGCCCGAAGAGCCGCAGCGCCTCGCCCACCTTCTTGTTGAAGGCCTGCAGGCCGCGCGTGTCGTTGGGCATAAGGGCCCGTGCAGCCTCGTTCACCGCGCGGCCGATGGCCTCTGCGTTCGGTCGCTCGCTGGTCTTGTATTTCGCCGATGAGCTGGCCAGCAGGTGTGCCATCAGGTGTGCCATCAGGGCGGTGACTTTCAGCCCGGTCATCTCGGCAACGTCGCTACCGTCGGGCAATACCGGCTGGCGCTCTTCTTCAAACAGAAACGCCGGCCTGTCGTCAAAGGGCAGTTGCTCGAACCAGCGTCGCAGGCTCGCCTTGTTGATGACAAGCCGCCCCTTCTCGATGAGTTCATCGACCGGCGCGCCGCGAAACACCTTACCCTGTCCGGTGAGAAGCCCCAGGTCTTCGTAGCCCAGTCGCCCGTCGCGCAGCGCGGTGACCAGGGCTGCGCGCTTGGCGCTCATGCACTGGGTCTCGAAGTTGAGCTTGGCCAGTTCCGCGGGCTCGACACCGCACCACAACGCGATGGCATCGTCGATCCGGATGTGGTCGGCCAGATCCCAGTAACGCAGGCAGTGGTTGGAAGAGGTGGGGGTGGGCATCGTCGGTGGGTCGTGGCTGCTTACTGGCCGGTGCTGAATGTCCAAGGGTTGATCAACTCGATACCACAGCCCTCGTAGTCGTTGGTATTGCGGGTCGCCACCGTGGCTTCACGGGCGCGGGCAATCGCGGCGATCTGGCAATCGAACTGGCTGATCGGCCGGCCCGCTGCTCGGCGTTCAGCGGCGATGGTGGCGTAGGCCCGCGCCGCAGTTCGATCAAACGGCAGGATACGGTCGCGGAAGTCTTCTTCGAGCAGGCCCTCAATGGCGGTGGAGAGCGCGTTGCGGCGCTTGCCCGCGGGAAGAATAGCCACGCCGTGCCGCAGCTCTGCTTCGCCCACCGTGGTGAAGTAGACCTTGGTACCGTCCTGGGCCGCCAGCCACCGCTCGACCTGCCTAGCTGGGTCCGGCCGCAGGAGTTCGGACAAGACGTTGGTGTCGAGGATGATCATCGAGGCTGGCGGCCGAGTTGCGGGGGCTTGCGCATCGGCTCGCGGGCGGGCAGTTCGAGATCGGCACGCGCTCCCGGCGAGACGCGGGCGCGGATGGCCGCGGCCAGATCACGTGGCGAGGCGGACTCGCTCATGACGCGGCGCAGGATGTCGCGGGCCTCCTCCTCCATCGAGCGGCCGTGCTCGGCGGCGCGCACGCGCAGCCGTTGCTTGATCTCGTCATCGAGGTTGCGGATGGTGATGCTGGCCATGGCGGCGCTCCGGGGTTACAACAGGCTTGGATTGTAATCGATGATTGCAATGCAATCAATGAAGTCGATCGCCTGCGCTCCGCAAAAATCGTCTGGCCTCTGAAGCCCGCAAACCTGAGGAGGCGAACGCATCGCTGGGCGGCGCTGCTTGGTATAGCCCCCCAGGGGGTTGAAATCTCTACGCTCCATCGGGCGCGATGCGCACGCCTGCCAGGATTTTTGTGCGTGCAAATTGAAGCATGGGGGGTATCCGATGACGGTTCGGGCGAGAGCTTGCCGTGCAGTTTGAGTCTCAATACATCCTTGATCATGCGTATGTCCATCGTTGGCGGGGGCATGGGCGCTCCGGCAAAAAGCCGTCAGCCTACGACCCCGTGGTGGGTTCATACGCAACCTTTAATCCCTTACTGGACAGCCTCGGTCACGATGCCGAAATGACTGGTCACGATCCCGAAATCGGCGGTCACGCTGCCGAAATGATCGGTCACGATCGGCCGGAATACGCAGCTGCCGCCAGACCCTGCTCTGGCTGTCGACGTGAGCCTTCAGGTGTGCAGCATCTTGTAGAGAGCCTGCTTTGTAAAGCGCTTGCCGCCCTTGGTGAGCACGTCCTCGGCGACGTAGGCCTTCTTGGCCATCAACGTGGCCGAGCGAATGGATACGAAATCATCAAAGATTCGCCGAACCAGTTCGGCTTCCTTCTCATCAATCAACAACTACCTGCTTTACGGGAGCGGTAACAGCTGCCTTCTCGATGTGCCGCTGGACCAGAAAGGCGCACTCAAGAGATTTGCAGGTAAACGAATTCGCTTGGTGTGTGGCGGAAAGTCGAATCGGTACAGCGGCCGCTTCTATTATGCGAAGGCAGTCACGTCTGCGCAGTGAGGTGTTGTGGGACAGTCGATTGCGCGGATGAGGGCAGCCCCTGTAGGCGACTCACGAGACATCCCGAACCCTACGGGGGGTGCTCCTGTTCGCGCTAGGCAAGCCGACAGCAGTTCGCAGGGGCATACCATAAAGCACGTACTTGTTGACAAATACCGACATTTTAATAAAATGTCAGCATGGTCTCAACGCGCTCGAACCTTGCACTCGAACTTCTTCAGGAGAAGGGGATGGTTCGTGCGCATGAGCTCGCCCGGATCGGTGTTGCGGGTGAGACGCTCCAGCAACTTCTGCGCAGTGGCGCCCTCGTCAGGATCAGTCGGGGCCTCTATGCGGCGCCAGACAGGGCGCTGAATGAGCATGATCAGCTGGCACAGCTGGCGATCAAATAC
>JALREG010000349.1 GCA_023253905.1 Burkholderiaceae bacterium | reverse complement strand
CTCGCCCACCGACTGGCCAGACGAGCCCACCGAAACGCCTCGAAAAACGCTACCGTCAGCAAGCACCAGGAGAGCCGGAACTATTTCGGGAAGAAGCCGGGGAAACTCCGAGGCCGAGGGTGTTTCTGCCGGCCCTCTATCCAACGGCCCCTTAGCTGCCAGCCCTTTATCTGTCTGCCCAATTGCCGAGGTACGGGAAAGGTCGCGATCGGAGGACGAAGTCAAAACCAAGGCCGGGCTCCCGAGAGAAGGTAAAACTTTTGGAGTATAGCATCCTCGGAATTGCAGACCGTCGAGGCAGATTCAGTGCGGCATCAGCGTTTCAGCGATCAATTCGACAATCTCGGCTCCCACCCTGGCCAGGGCCCAGCCTGCAGCCCCAGCCGCTACGCTGGCGACCACGGTTACGATCGGCCCAAAGCCTGAAAGCGTCACGTGGACCGCTGCCAAAAGCGCGGCGAGCGCGCCCACCGCGACCGCGAGTTTCCGGCCATGCAGGGCGACGAATTCAATTGCGGGATAACGCATTCAAGCCTCCAGATAACCCATGATGCTGCGGCCGGCACGCCGGCCCGACACAAAAGCCCAACCCAGATGGTGCCCATGCCCTTCGAGCAGTACGCCCCCCTGGCCGGTCGAGCCCGCGGCATACAGACCCGGTATGGGCTGGTCGTCCTGCCCCAGCACGCGATGCAGTGTGTCGACGGCGAGCCCGCCATCGGTGAGCGTCACCACGCCGCGCAGCGGCCCCAGCGCAAACCAGGGACTACGCCGGTGTTTGCCCAGCGACTCGGCGAGTAACTCAGGGCGTGCGCCGATCATCGCGGCTAGCCCCTCGACGGTATCTGCGCTGTGATAAATATCGGGGCGTCCTCGCCTGTAGTCGTCGAGGTAGGCGTACGCGACACCCGGAGCGGTGGACACGAAATTCGGCCAGCTCCGGAGTTGCTCGGCGCACTGTGCGTCGAACACGATATACCCCAGCCGGGCCGGGGTAAGCGGCAGGTTTCGCGCGGTGTTCTTGAAGTCGATCGGTACCGCGCGTCCATCAGGATCGACCAGCACCGCGCCACAGCGGAAAAGGGTGGGCTCGGGCCCCATCGCAGTGGTCAGGAAGCGAACCACGAACGGACGGATCAGCCACTGCGGCGCAGTTCGCCAGGCAAACGCCAGCACACGTCCCACCCAGGGCTGCGTGGGCAGACGCTGCAACCAGCTGGGGGGCGCAGGAACGAAGCGAAGCTTGGGCGGGTTACCCATGCGCCCGTTCAGAACCCGTGCGCCGATCGACTCGGCGAGCAGCAAGGCGTCTCCGGTTGAGAGCGGGTTGACGGGATCTGCCTCCACCACTTCGGGCCCGAAAAACCGCGCCTTCAACTCGCGGGACGCGGAGAAATCACCGGCCGCAAGTACAACCCCGCGTTGGGCGGTAAGCGAATGAGTGCGTCCATCAGGGCTCACTGCCTGCACACCGCCAATCCGGCCCGCTTCGATCACCCAGCCCGACATGCGCCAGCCGCATCGAATTTCAACCCCCAACCTCTCACACTCCCGAACCAGACAGGCCCCGAACGCGGCTGAACTCGGCACCACATTGTGCATTCGCGGCACGCGGTGAGGCGGCTCCGGGCTGGGTCCAACAAACGATACGCCCAGCTGCTCCAGCCAGGCCAGTGCGTCGGGCACTTCATCGACCAGTATTCGCCTGAGCGCCAGGTTATCGCCATCCCCCTTGCCCGCGTTGAAGCGTCCAAGGTCCTCGAAGTGATGATCCGGATGGTCAGAGATGCCCGCCCGTCGCTGCAGAGCCGTGCCGGCGGCGCTCAATGACCCCACCGACCAGCCGGTGCTGCCTCGTACCTGGTCGCCTTTTTCAAGAACGAGCACCCGGCCACCGGCACGTGCGGCTTCTATCGCAGCCGACAGGCCAGCGCCTCCCGCCCCGACGACAATGACATCCACGAGTTCATCCGACGACATCTTGCCCCCCCTTTGCCGACGCGTCTGGGCGCAAGCGAAAGGAACGCGCCCCTAGATGACTCCCTGATCCCGAAGACGCTGAATCGTCTGTTCGTCGTAGCCGAGATCGGCGAGCACTTCGTGAGTATGCTCGCCCAGCGCCGGACCCAGCCATTTCGTTCCACCGGGCGTGGCCGACAAGCGAGGTACGACCGCAGGAATGGCGAGTTTGGACCCGTCATCGAGTGTCGTTTCTTCGATCACACCGCGCGCCTGGTACTGCGGATCGCGAACGATATCCTCGATGCTGTAGATGCGGCCACTCGGTACGTCCGCTCGTTCCATCACTTCGAGGGCTTGGTCAAGCGTGAGGCCGCGCGACCACGCTGCAATCGCCTCGTCAATCTCGGTGACCCTGAGCGCCCGCCCGGCGTTATTGGCGAGCGCGGGATCGTCGGCCAGGTCTGAGCGGCCGATTGCATTCATGAGGCGTTTGTAAATGGAATCGCCATTGCCGCCAATCACGATATGGCGACCGTCGGCGGTGGGATAGGTGTTGGACGGCACAATGCCGGTCAGGTTGGTACCGGTGCGCTCGCGAACCACGCCATAGCGGTCGAACTCAGGCAGCGTGCTCTCCATCAAGTTGAACACCGATTCATAGAGCGCCACGTCCACCACCTGTCCACGACCCGTGGCATGGCGCGACTGCAGCGCTGCGAGCGCTCCGATCACAGCATGCAGCGCCGAGATGGAGTCGCCAATAGAGAGGTTCATTCGTACCGGCGGGCGATCTGGGAATCCCGTGACATAGCGCATGCCGCCCATGGATTCCGCGATCGCGCCGAAACCGGGCCGGTCACGATAAGGCCCCGTCTGTCCATAACCCGACAGCCGCACCAGGATCAGGCCGGGATTGTTGGCCGATAACTGCTCGTAGTCCAGCCCCCATTTCTCGAGCGCGCCTGGCCGGAAATTTTCGATGACGATATCGGCTTTGGCGGCCAAATCACGCACGATCTGCTGGCCCTGGGGCTGGCGCATGTCGATTGTGATCGAACGCTTGTTGCGCGCCTGAACGTACCACCACAGCGACGTGCCCGACGGGTTGTCGGGATGGAGCTTGCGCCACTTGCGAAGCGGATCACCACCCTCTGCACCCTCCTTGCCAGGCGGCTCGACCTTGATGACATCAGCACCAAATTCGGCAAACAACCGGGCTGCGAAGGGGCCCGCGATCAGCTGGCCAAGTTCGAGAACCTTTAGTCCCTCGAGCGCCATCGGCCCGACGGATGGTGGTGACGAAGTGGAAGTCATGGGAGGTATGTTTTTCGAAGAAATTTAATCGGAAACCGTACGCCGGTCGCGCAGCGCCTGCGCGATGGTGCCCGCATCGACATATTCGAGTTCGCTGCCGACCGGCACGCCGCGCGCCAGTCGTGTGACCGAGAGCCCGCGGGCCCGGAGCATTTCGCCAATGGTGTGCGCGGTGGCCTCGCCCTCATGGGTGAAATTGGTGGCCAGAATGACCTCTTTCACCACACCATCCGTGGCCCGTGCGATCAGCCGGTCAAAGTGCAGGTCGCGAGGCCCAACCCCTTCGATTGGCGACAGACGCCCCATGAGCACGAAGTAGAGTCCGTTATAGGCCATGGTCTGCTCGAGCATCAGCTGATCGGCAGGTGTTTCGACCACGCAGAGCTGGGCGGGATCACGGCGCGGCGAGGCACACGTATCGCAGAGTTCGGCCTCGCTGAACGTGTTGCAGCGCTCGCAATGACGGATTTGGACCAGTGCATCGGCGAGTGCGCGCCCAAGCAGCTCAGCGCCCTCGCGGTCATGCTGAAGGAGATAGAACGCATGACGCTGAGCCGAGCGCGGCCCGACACCCGGCAGCCGCTTGAGTGCCGCCGTGAGCCGGTCGAGCGCGGCCAACCCTTTCATTGCATGCCCAGTGACGCCCTGGCGCTCAGAATGGCATTTTGAAGCCGGGGGGAAGCGGCAGGCCGGCAGTCACTGACCCCATTCGCTCCGAAGCGGTCTGTTCGGCACGTCGCAGCGCATCATTCAGCGCAGCCACCACCAGATCCTCGAGCATGTCGCGATCGTCGGCGAGCAGGCTGGGATCAATGGTGAGTCGCCGGACTTCGTTGCGGCAGTTGACCACTGCCTTCACCAGACCGGCACCGGCCTGACCTTCAACCTCAACCTCGGCCAGTTGTTCCTGCACGCGCTTGAGATTGTCCTGCATCTGCTGGGCCTGTTTCATGAGGCCCGCAAGCTGTCCCTTCATCATCGAAAAATCTCCTGCAAAAAAGGCTGCGACTCAGCCTGTGCCACCGGGAACCGGTACCACGGAGTCGGGAAGAATGCGCCCGCCCAAATCGCTGAGCAGCGACCGGACGAACGGATCGGATTCAAGGGATTCCCGCGCCGCATCCAGAAGTTCGCCGCGCTCCTGCGCGACGACCCGCGCTGCGGTGACCCCCGCCACGGCACCGACCTCAACCTGCAGACGAACGGGCCGGCCGAAGTGCTGCGAAAGCAGTTCCCGGACCCGGGTCACGGTCGCGGCTTCGGCGAGCGGCCGGATCGGCACTCGGACGCGAAATCCCTCCTGGTCTGATGCCAGGAGTTCGCTTTGCTGAAGAAACTGGCCGAGAAGACCAGTCGCCGCCAGCCGACGGGCGAGTGCCGGCCAGTCACCATCGAAGGAACCCGCCAAGCCGCCGCCTGAAACGGTGCCCGGCGGGGCGGTGCGTGGAAAAGCAGGCGGGGACGCCACGTCCTCGACAGTTGCTGCAGGCGCGGGGCTGGGCGGCGCAACCGGCGATGGACGGGAAGGCGAGGGCTCGGGCAACGCGCCCGGCGCTGAGTCCGCCAGCGCGACGTCTGGCGATGCCGCGGCCACGGGGCTGGACGGCACGCCCTCAGGCGATGTGGGCGAAGCCGGACTGGAGACGGGCGTGGCCGGCTCGGGCCCAGCGCGGCTGTTGATTGCGGCACCCCGCGCTGGTCGTGACGCGGCAGCGGCGCGGAGTGCCTGGAGCGCCTGCGTTCCGGTGGACGTGCCTGGCGGGCGCGACACGCTGCCCGATGTGTCGGACGCAGGCCGGGTACCGCCCTCTGTGGCAGAAGCCGGCGGCAGGGGGCCCCCCCCCTCCGGACGAAAGGCCAGCAGCCGCAGCAGCGTCATGGAAAACCCGGCGTGCGGATCGGGGGCAAGCGGCAGGTCACGCGCACCGTGGATCACGATCTGGTAGTACACCTGAACATCTTCGGGAGCAAACTGCAGAGCGTGCCGCTCACAAGCTTCACGACTGGCGTCGTCAGCACGTACGCCTGCCTGAACCAGCGCAACGCGATGCAGTCGCAGCGCGAGTTCATCGAGCACCCGCTCGAATGACGAACCCGCCTCCGAGATGGCGTCAGCGATTCCGACCAGGGCCGCCCCGTCTGAGTTACCAAGCGCATCGAACACCGCATCAATCCAACCCTGGTCAACCGAACCCAGCATTTCGCCCACGGCACTTTCGGCCACACTGCCACCACCAAAGGCGATCGCCTGGTCGAGCAACGAAAGTGCATCGCGCATGCTGCCGCCCGCCGAGCGCCCGATCAGAGCGAGCGCCGGTGCATCATAGGCAATACGCTCGGCGTCGAGCACCCCGGCCAGATGCGAGGCGATCGCAGCCGGTGTCATATTTTTCAGGTTGAACTGCAAACAGCGCGACAACACTGTAACCGGAACCTTCTGCGGATCGGTGGTCGCCAGAATGAAGAGCACGTGAGGCGGAGGCTCTTCAAGCGTCTTAAGCATCGCATTGAAAGCATGCGTAGACAGCATGTGCACTTCATCAATGACGTAAACCTTGTAGCGCCCCGAGCTCGGCGCATAGACCGCGTTTTCCAGGAGTTGTGTCATTTCGTCGACGCCGCGGTTAGACGCTGCGTCAAGCTCGATGTAGTCGACAAACCGGCCCGCATCAATACCGCCGCAGGCCGAGCATTGACCGCAGGGTCTGGCCGTGACGCCGGTTTCGCAATTGACCGCCCTGGCCAGGATTCGTGCGATGGTGGTCTTGCCCACCCCCCGCGTGCCAGTCAGAAGGTAAGCGTGGTGCAACCGGCCGCTCGCGAGCGCGTGGGTGAGCGCGCGGACGACATGCTGCTGGCCAACCAGCGTTTCAAAGTCTCGTGGCCGCCACTTCCGGGCAAGCACCTGATGGGTCATGGGCGCATCAACTCGGGTTGCTTCGGTGGCCGGGCAACCATCCGGGAAGGATTGAGACGGAAAGGTCTGCGACGACGGGGGTTCGAACGGCGAGCCACATCGGAGCGGTGGGCGAGCCGGGACCCCGGCACTCACGGGAAATGGCTGTGGCTGCTTCCTTCCGGACCTGACCAGGTTGACCACACCGCAATGCGGGGGGGCCCGCCCGCAATCATTCTACTATCAGCAGCATCCGCCTCAGTACGCTGTGCTATGTTTATCGATCCCGCGTCACGCTGGCCACCCCAAGCCCGCCCGACGCAGCTTTCAGGAGTGACGATGAGCGGTATCAAGCAGGTTTCCGATGCGAGTTTCGATCAGGACGTGCTCAAGTCGGATGTACCAGTGTTGGTCGATTACTGGGCAGAGTGGTGTGGTCCCTGCCGCATGATCGCCCCGATTCTCGAAGAGGTCAGCCGTGACTACACCGGCAAAGTTCAGGTGGCCAAACTCAATGTTGACGACAATCAGTCGATTGCCCAGCGATTTGGTGTGCGTGGCATTCCCACACTGATGCTGTTTCGCAACGGCGCGGTCATCGGCACCTCCGTTGGCGCGCTTTCAAAGTCGCAACTTACGCTGTTTCTGGACAGTCATCTCTGATTCGTTGTACAGTCTCTGTCGGTGGCGGAAGGTGAACCCTTCCGCCACATCGCCGTTTCCAGGTCAATCTCCGACCGTGCCAGCCTGCCTTGCGCATGTGGCGCACCGGAAGTCTCGACCCCGCTCACCCGCTTCTTCCTGGTGACCCCAGGGTCAGCGCGGGCGTCGACCACCCCCTGAACCACTCTCCGCTTTTCGCCTCAATCCGCGCCTGCTGCGCCGTCATCACCCCCCACCGCTGATTGTCGGCCCCGTCACCCGATCCCGAGCTTTCCATCCATGCACCTCTCCGAACTCAAAGCGCTCCATGTCTCGCAGCTGATCGAGATGGCCACCGGCCTCGACATCGAGAATCCCCAGCGCATGCGCAAGCAGGAGCTGATGTTTGCGATTCTCAAGCGCAAGGCCAAGACGGGAGAAACCATTTTCGGTGACGGTGTGCTGGAAGTTCTCCCGGACGGCTTCGGCTTTCTGCGAACTCCGGAAACCTCCTACCTCGCCAGCACTGATGACATCTACATCTCGCCCTCGCAGATCCGCCGTTTCAATCTGCACACCGGCGACTCCATCGAAGGTGAAGTCCGCACCCCAAAAGACGGCGAGCGCTACTTCGCGCTGGTGAAAGTTGACAAGATCAACGACCAGCCGCCCGAGGCGTCGAAGAACAAGATCCTGTTCGAAAACCTCACCCCGCTTCACCCGAACAAGCCCATGGTGCTCGAGCGCGAAATTCGCGCAGAGGAAAACATCACCGGCCGGATCATCGACATGATCGCGCCCATCGGGAAGGGCCAGCGCGGGCTGATCGTAGCGCCACCCAAGGCGGGCAAAACCGTGCTGATGCAGCACATCGCGCACGCGATCACCACCAATCACCCTGACGTCACGCTCATCGTTCTGCTGATTGACGAGCGCCCGGAGGAGGTGACCGAGATGAGCCGCTCGGTACGCGGTGAGGTGGTCGCCTCCACCTTCGACGAACCCGCGACGCGCCACGTGCAGGTGGCCGAGATGGTGATCGAAAAGGCCAAGCGGCTGGTCGAACACAAACGCGATGTCGTGATCCTGCTCGACTCCATCACCCGCCTTGCGCGCGCCTACAACACCGTGGTACCGGCCTCGGGTAAGGTGCTGACGGGTGGCGTCGACGCCAACGCGCTGCAGCGGCCCAAACGGTTCTTTGGCGCTGCGCGCAATATCGAGGAAGGCGGGTCGCTCACCATCATTGCCACGGCGCTGATTGATACCGGCAGCCGCATGGACGAAGTGATCTACGAAGAGTTCAAGGGTACCGGCAACCTGGAGCTGCACCTGAACCGCCGTATGTCGGAGAAACGGGTGTATCCGGCGATTGAAATCAACCGCTCGGGCACGCGGCGCGAAGAGCTCCTCATCAAGCCCGATCTGCTTCAGAAAATCTGGATTCTGCGCAAGCTCCTGCACGACATGGACGACCTCGAAGCCATGGAGTTCCTGCTCGACAAAATGCGCCAGACCAAGAGTAACCAGGAATTTTTCGACCTGATGAAACGGGGCGGCTGACCCGCCCGGCCCGTCACCGGGTCTCAGTGTTTTCCCTGATTCGCTGGCGGGGTCAGGCCTACCCGGCCTACACTCCCTCTAATAAGCGCGTCCCGAAGCAGGCGCGTATTCACCGGAGGGAGGACACGTGGGCCCGTCGCGCCACGACATCAGACGGCAACCAGCTGCCCACGGGCTAGCCAGGCCAGAGCAATCGCCGCTGGGACCCGCGCTGCTGCTCCTCGCTCTGGCAGCGCCCATACTGGCCTGGCCTTGGCTATCAGGCGCGATGGCGATCCCATGGGACGCCAAGGCGCACTTCCTGCCGCAGATCCAGTTTCTTGCCCAGAGCCTGGCACGAGGCGACTCGCCACTCTGGTCACCGTTCGTATTTGGCGGGCATCCGCAGGTCGCCGATCCGCAGTCCCTGCTGTTTTCGCCCACCTATCTGCTGCTGGCTCTGATCGACAGCACGCCCGAGGCCTGGGTGGTCGATATGTTGCAAATGGGCATGATCGTATTCGGTGGAACCTGCCTGATGGTCTGGGTTCGCGACCAGGGATGGCACTGGGGCGCGGCGCTGATCGCAGCGCTCTGTTTCTGCTGGGGGGCGTCCATGGCCTGGCGAATCCAGCATGTGGGCCAGGTGCTGAGCCTGGTCTGGCTGCCGGTCGCCATGTTGTGCCTGGAGCGAACGATCACGCGGCGTAGTTTCCTCTGGGCGTTGCTCGCAGGCATTGTCCTCGCGCGAATTGCCCTGGGACGCGACCAGGTCGCACTCCTCGCGCTCTATGTTCTGGCGGCATTCAGCCTGTGGCGGGTATGGGGCGCCTCCCCCGAACCCGCCACCGCCGACGGCCACGCCGATTGGCGGGACCGCCTGGCTGGCCTGGTACCGCTTGGGATCGCTGGCGTCATCGGCATTGCGCTCAGCCTGGTGCCGGTCCTCCTCACTGCCCTCATGGCGGGGGATTCCAACCGCCCGGAAATCGGCTACCTCGATGCTGGCCGCGGATCGCTACACCCCGCCCTGCTGCTTACCCTGCTCGTACCCGACGTATTTGGCGCAACCGGACGCGCGGCCGAGTACTGGGGCCCCCCAAGCGCGGCCTGGCCGGATACGGGCCTCTTCCTCGCGCAGAACATGGGTGGCCTCTACATCGGCGCCGCCCCGGCGCTGCTCCTGGTCTGCGCTGGCGTAAGAGGCTGGCTATGGGCACGCGAAGTACGCTTCTTTTCCGTAGCGGCAGGCCTGATGGTCCTCTACGCGTTGGGCTGGTACACGCCCGCCTTCGAATTCATGCATTCGGCGCTCCCCGGGGTTGATCTGTTCAGACGCCCGGCCGACGCATGCTTTCTGATTGGTGCCCTGCTTGCCATTCTGGCGGGCTACGCGGTGCACCGCCTGGTCACAGAGCCTGATCCGGGAAGGCTACCCATTGCCGCGTGTGCATGGCTGTTGGGCGGAATCGCTGCCGGTGCTTCGATCGGCCTCGCAGTGCAGTTCGGACGTCTGCCGCAGGCCCTGCCCGCGCTGGGTGAGAGCCTGATGAGCCTGCTGCTCGCAGCACTCGTGCTCGGATGGTTGGCGCGACATGCGGACCACGCGGGGCCAAGCCTCGGGCGACCGGGTCGCCCCGCCGGGGCTCCCGCACGCATCGGACTCGCCGCCCTCGCAGCCCTCACGGTGATCGATCTCGCGCATCACAACGGACCGTCATCGGCCACCGCACAACCCGCAGCCACGTACGAGGTCCTGGCCCCGGACACGCGGAACGAAACGATCACTGCGCTCAAATCGCGAGTCGTGGCCAACGACACGCGGCGTGACCGGATCGAACTCACCGGCCTGGGCTTTCACTGGCCCAATGCAAGCCTTACGCATGGCCTGGAAAATATTCTTGGCTACAACCCGCTTCGGCTCGGCCACTACAGCGCGGCCACCGGCGCCGAGGATCACGTGGGGCTACCTGACCAGCGGCGCTTCTCGCCGCTCTTCCCGTCCTATCGCTGCACACTCGCCAATCTTCTGGGCCTGCGTTTCATCGCAACCGGGGTACCGATCGAATCGATCGATCCTGCATTGAAGCCGGGCGATCTACGATTGGTGGACCGCACCCGCGAAGCCTGGATTTACGAAAACCCCAATGCCCTGCCCCGGGTGCTGTTTGCCACCCGCGCACTTGAAGTCGATTTCGACGAACTTCTTGCGAGCGGCCGCTGGCCCCAGCACGATCTGAAGTCAACCGTCCTGCTTGAGTCCGACAGCCTCGGCCCGGACAAGCCCAGACGCCCTGGCCAGGCGCGTATCACGCGCTACGGCAACACCCGCGTTGATGTCGAAGTCGACAGCCCGGACGGGGGTTGGCTGGTGCTCAACGACATCTGGCATCCCTGGTGGTTCGCCTCGAATCTGGGTGCGGACAGCGAGTCGCCTCTGCCGCTCCTGCGCGCCAACGTGCTGTTTCGAGCGGTGGCGGTTGAGCCTGGCCGGCACCAGGTGCGCTTCGAATTCCGGCCGCTGGATGGCGCGCTGAACCAGATCGCAGAGAGCCTGCGCGAGCCCTGAGTAGGCCGTGTCCCGGTCGCGCCTTACGCACCCGCCACGAACTCGCCAAGGCAGAAGGCCCCTGGACCCGCACGGACTGTGTCGGCCTGCCTGGTGCTGACGGCTACACTGCCGGGCGTTTTCTCTTCCCCGCTCCACGCTTTTCCCCTCCTCCATGAGCACCGCAAGCGCCTCCCCGCAGGACAGTGTCGGCTACCGGCTCGAGCCGCGTGTGGCCCGCGCGTTTGCTCGCTTTTCCGGGGGGTTCTGGACGGACGAAGGCGCGACTCGCGCCTGGCTCCTTACACTCGGTCTGTTCGTGCTGCTGCTGCTGTCTACTGCAGCCACGATCGCCATGAATCACTGGAATCGCTGGTTCTTCGACAGCCTTGAATCGCGTGATGTGGGTGCGCTGGGTCGCGCGGTCCTGATGTTCGCCATCATCATTGTGTCGATGGCCTCGATCGGCGTGGGCATCGTGTTTACCCGGGAAACGCTGCAGGTCAGGTGGCGGGAATGGATCGTGGCCCGCATGCTCGACCGATGGCTGTCGGCGCAGCGCTTTCACCGCCTGAGTGCAAGCGGGAAAGAACCGCAAAACCCCGAGTACCGGATCGCCGATGACACCCGCTGGGCCACCGAACCGCTGGTCGATCTCGGCATCGGCCTGGTGCTCGCTGTGGTGAATGCAGTTGCTTTCATCGCCATCCTGTGGACCGTAGGCGGCAGCTACACCCTGCGCCTGGGGGGCGAGCATGCCATCACGATCCCTGCCTACCTGGTGGTCGTGGCGCTTGCCTACGGCATGCTCGCGTCATGGCTGATGCTCAAGGTCGGGGCTGCGCTTCCCGGCTGCGTGGCGCGCCGCAACGAAGCCGAGGGGCACTTCCGATTCGGCATGATGAGACTGCGCGACAACGCGGAAAGCGTCGCCCTGCTCGCCGGCGGCCCCGGTGAGCGCAGGATCCTCGCGCGCAGCTACGATCGCGTGGTGGATTGCTGGCTTGCGATCGTCCGCCAGCATGCCCGCCTCACCTGGATCACCAACGCATCCGGCCCGATGATTCCGATCGTGCCGTTGCTTTTCGCGGCGCCGAAATACATCAGCGGTGATCTGACGCTGGGTCAGGTCACGCAGCTCGCCGCAGCCTTCGTTCAGGTGCAGATTGCGATTTCATGGCTGGTCGATCACTACGGAAAAATCGCCGAGTGGTATGCCTCGGCACGCCGGGTGATGGAAATCGTCGAGGCCTGTGATGAGTTACCGGCCAGCCCCTCGGCTGCGCAACCGGTCCCAGACCGTGGAGCGGGCGAAGCCGGCGTTCAGCCTGCCAACCTTTCCGAACAGCCCGTCTGGCGGATGGGTCCCCTTACGATCCGTCGCGGCGAGTGGGTGCAGCTCAACGGCGATTCCAGCACCGGAAAATCCACCTTGGTTCGACAACTCTGCGGTCTGAGCGCTGGCACAGCCGGGGTCCCCGAGATAGCGTCGGGTTCGTCGGGACGCGAACCCATGGTGCTGCCGCAGCGGGTCTATCTGCCGCCTGGGTCGTTGTGCGATGTGTTGGCGTATCCGGCGGCCAGTCCGCCCGCCAGCGACCCGAGACTGCGCTCAGCGCTTGAGCAGACCGGACTTGGCGCCCTGGCCAGCCGTCTTGAGGACAGCGCGCGCTGGGATTCGCTCTTATCCCTGGGTGAGCGTCAGCGCCTGGGTGTTGCGCGGGTGCTGATCACCGCGCCTGATACGCTCATCATCGACGACGCCCTCTCGGCGCTGGACGAGGCCGCACAACGCAGCCTGCTTGAAGCGATCCGGCGCGCCGTGCCTTCGATCACCGTCCTGTATCTGTCTCGCCATCCCGCCTGCACCGACCATTTCGACCAGGTTCTGCCGCTCGCCCCCGGCGCGTTGCGATCTGCTCCCTGACTCCTTTTTTCATCGAGACCTGCACCAATGAGCAAACTCAACTTCTGGAACAGTACCTGGCCACTGGATGAAGCGCAGTGCCCCTGCGATCTGCATTTCCTCGACTATCTTCAGTCGCGCAATGCGCAGTCGAGCACGATCTTTCACTTCGGCACGGGTAACCACCACATCGTCGGCCTGCGGCTCGCGCAATCCGACAGCAACTGCGCGGTGCTGGGCATCACTGCCTCGCCCCAAGAGTACGACGACTATGTTCGACTTCTGATTGACAACCCTGAACTGGGCCGCACCTACAAGGCATGGTTCGGCGATATTTACCAGTTGGATGCACGACTCCTTCCCATGTTCGACTACGTCACCCTGTTTCACGTCGGCGAATTCAGGACGGCTGAAAACGATCAATACGGGGCGCTCACCGATCTGGAGATGACCCTGCTACTGGCCGATCAGGTCAAGCCTGGCGGCGAAATCCTCTTCTACACCGGCTCGTATGCCTACGACGTCGCCGAGCGCGTGGAGGAGGAACTGCTTCGCCAGCGGCCTTTCGAACGACGCGGCACCTTCAAGTCACTGCAGATCCTCGCCCGTTCTGATCGTTAAGGCATCGGTCCCGTCTGGCCATACGCCACCTTCCGCTCATGACTGACTCCTCCCCGTCTGCCGCCTCCGCTGCGCCCTCTGCCGAGCGTCCTGCCGCCGGGCATCCGATGAACACGCTGAGGCGCGCGCTCGGGCTGTTGCTCGCGGAGCGCCGCCAGGCAGCACTGATCGTCCTCGCTGGCCTCATGCTCGCTGCGGTCCCCGTGATCGAACAGGTCCTGCTCGCACGGGTCGTGGATGCACTTGCCGCACGCGCGCCGGCCTTTGGCGTGATTGCTGTGTGGGCAGGGGTGGGGCTCGCCGGCATTCTCGCCGGCGTGATCGTGGCCGTGATGGCCGACCGGCTCGCCCATCGCCGCAGGCTGGCCGCGCTCGCAGCGGCGTACGAGCGCGCGCTCGCACTACCCTCGGGCTATCACGCCGAGCGCGGCTCGGGGGCGGTCGTGCGTTCCATCCTTGCCGGAACCGACGCCTTGTTCTGGAACGGCCTGTCGCTTCTGCGCGAACAGTTTGTCGCGCTCGCCGGGCTCCTGGTGATGCTCCCGGTTGCCTGGCACATGAACGCAATGATGGCGTCACTCCTGATCGCACTTGGTGCGGTTTATGTGCTCGCCAATCTGTTCATCGCCCGCCGCACGCACGGCGGACAGGCCGATGTTGAACGGCATCACGGCGAGGTCTATGGCCGGGTGGGCGATGTAATAGGCAACGTCACGGTGGTGCAGAGTTATGGCCGCTTCGGCGCAGAAATGCAGGCGATGCGGGCCATCATGTCCCGCCTCCTTGCAGCCCAATACCCCGTGCTCACCTGGTGGGGACTGCTCACCGTGCTCACCCGAACCGCAGCCACAATCACCGTGGTGATTCTGTATGCGGTGGGTTCAGTGCTGGTGGCCCGCGAACAGATCACGGTGGGTGAGATCGTTGCGTTCGTGGGCTTTGCGGGTCTTCTGATCGGAAAGCTCGATTCGCTTTCAGGTTTTGCCGTACGGATGGCGCAAAGCATCCCGACGCTTGCCAGCCTGTTCGAACTGCTCGATGCGCGCGAGGCCGTACCCGAGGCACCCGATGCGAAGCCGCTGCCGCAGGTGGCGGGCGCGGTCCGCTTCGAACAGGTGAGCTTTCGCTTCCCCGGTTCAGCGCAGGGCGTGTTTGATCTCAATTTCAACATTCCGGCTGGCGCCACCTTCGCGCTGGTGGGTGCAACCGGCGCGGGAAAAAGCACCACGCTATCGCTTCTGCAACGGCTTCGCGCCCCCGACCAGGGCCGTATTCTGGTGGACGGCATCGACATCGCCACCGTCACACTCGCATCGCTTCGCGAGCAGATTGCGGTCGTGTTCCAGGACGCCGGGCTCTTCAATCGGTCGATCGCCGAGAACATCGCCATCGGCCGCCCGGACGCCAGCGCGGAAGACATTGAACGCGCCGCCCGACTCGCCCAGGCCCATGAGTTCATCATCGGTAAACCGGGTGGTTATGGTTTCGTGATTGGCGAGCGCGGTGCATCGCTTTCGGGCGGCGAACGGCAGCGGCTGGCCATCGCCCGGGCCATCCTTCGCGATGCCCCGCTTCTTCTGCTTGATGAGGCAACCAGCGCGCTCGATGTTCAGACCGAAGCGCGAATCCGCGACGCACTGGAAGCGGTGCGGCGCGGGCGCACTACGCTGGTGATTGCGCACCGTCTGTCCACCGTGGCCGATGCCGATCGTATCCTGGTGGTGGACCAGGGCCGGGTCATCGAATCAGGGCGTTTCGACGAACTGGTGGCACTCGGCGGGGTATTTGCGAAGATGGTCGAACAGGGTGGCTTCACCGAGCCGAGCGCGGCTTAATCGGCCTCGTCCTCCGCCAGCCGGCGTTCGCGTTCAATGTCCTCTTCGCTCGCCTCGGCCACCGAAATCACCCGCAGTTCGAAACGAAGCGCCAGCCCGGCAA
>JALREG010000249.1 GCA_023253905.1 Burkholderiaceae bacterium | reverse complement strand
TGTGCGCGGTTGAGCACAAGTTCGTCAACAATCTGCTCACTGCGGTCGGGCGTGCCGATCTGATTACAATCGCCAACCAGCCGCCAGGCCCCGCCCACGCGCCGGTCAAGGCCGCCCTCAATGACATCTTCCGCAGCCGTACGCGTGATGAATGGGAGCGCTGGATGAAAGATCATGATGTCTGTCTCGCGCCGGTATTGAACCTGCATGAGGCCTTCCACCACCCACAGGCCGCCGCGCGCGAGATGCTGGTGCGCGATACCGACGGCAATCTTCATATCGGTAACCCGATCAAGTTTCGTCACGAACCCGCGCGCCTGAACACCCGGCTGCCCGCGCTGGGCGAGCACACCGATGCGGTGTTAGCCCGCCTCGCCCCCGGGCATCGCGCGCGCGACTGAGCGCCCAACCGAGGTCACTCACCACCGATGCTGGCGCCCGATCCTGCTCCGCCCACCGAGTCCCTGGCACGCATTCTGGCCAGGCCCGTCTCGGCCGCCGACCGCGAACGCGCTGCGCTGCATGTGCTCGACTGGGTGGGGTGTGCTGCGGCCGGTGCGCTCACCCCGCCCGGTGTCGCGCTGCGCAGTTGGGCCCGCACGCTGGGCGCGGGTCCTTGCCGCACAATCGGCGCGCTGTCACTTGACCCGCGTGATGCTGCGCTGGTCAACGGCGCAGTCGGCAACATCCTCGAGATGGATGATTTTCACCGTGCGGCCATCGTTCATCCCGGGCCAGTCGTGGTGCCCGCCGCACTCGCCCAGGCGCAGGCGTTGGGCGCGGGCGCTGAGGCCATGCTCGATGCGGTGGTGCGCGGCATGGAGACCATGATTCGGGTCGGCCGAAGCGTGGGCCCCGCCCACTACCGGCACTTCCACACCACCGCCACCTGCGGGGTGTTCGGGGCCGCGGCGGCAGCGGGTTCGCTCCTCGCGCTCCACCCCAGGCAGCTCCTCGACGCGCTAGGCAATGCCGGCACCCAGGCCGCAGGGCTCTGGCAGTGCCGACTTGAAGACACCATGAGTAAGCAGCTCCATAACGGCCGCGCCGCACAGTCGGGGCTGCTTGCGGCCCAGCTTGCCGCCCATGGCTTTACCGGCGCTCATCGAATCTTCGAGGGGCCGCTTGGGTTCTGGGCAGGCCTCTGCCCGGACGCCCGACGCCATGAATTGACCGCAGATCCAGACGGGCCCTGGCAAATTCACGACTGCAGCTTCAAGCCCTGGCCCGCCTGCCGGCACACGCGTCCGCTGATCGACGCCGCGCTCGCGCTGCGGGATCGCGTTGACATCAACCGTATCCAGCGCCTTCGCGCAGTCGGCTATCGCGACGCGATTGGCTTCTGCGATCACGCCACACCCACCACCCCCGTCGAGGCTAAATTCAGCCTTCAGCATGCTGCGGCGGTGGTGCTGCTGCGCGGCCGGCCAGCGCTCGACGACTTCGATATGGGGGCAGTACGCGACCCCGATGTCACTGCGCTTCGGGCGCGTGTTTCGCTCGCTGAAGACCCGGCGCTTACCGCCCGCTATCCGCAGCATTTCGGCGCGTCGCTCGAAATCGAACTCGATGACGGCAGCGTCGTGGTTGAACATCGCGCCGATGCCTTGGGCGATACCGAATGTCCCCTCACCCCCGCTGCGCTCCTCGACAAGGCGCGCATGCTGATGGACGCCTCCGGTTATTCCGAATCGAAAATTTCCCGCGTGATCGACGCCTGCCTTGCGCTCGCCCAGGGCGGGCCGCTGGCCGCAGTCGCCTCCGAATTGCAGTAGTCACCAGGGCCTCACCCAACATGCTCAATTACTTCGACGCCGCGGACATTCCCGGCATCCGTCGCGACTACCCCGTGGGCTCGGCTTTTCTCGAACGGTTTCGCGGCATGAGCCGCGACGAACTGCGCGCCACTCAGGAAGCGCGTTTTTCGCGGGTGCTCGAATTCGCCTGGAAAGTGCCGTTTTACCAGCGCCTCTGGGGCGCACAGGGCATCACACCGGGCGATATCCGCGGACTGGATGATCTTGCAAAACTGCCCACTTACTCAAAATCTGACCTGATGGAATCGGTCGAGCGCTGTCCACCGCTCGGCGATTTCGACGGGCAGGCGGTACACCCCGAGTGGGCCCGCCCTCAGATCATCATTCAGACCACCAGTGGCACCACGGGTCGCCCGCAGCCGCTGCTCTATGGCCCGAAGAGCCGCGAACTTCAGAACGCACTCCTCGCGCGTGTCTATCTGCTGCAGGGCATGTCGAGCAGCGACGTGGTGCATTCAGTCTACGGTTTCGGCATGGTCAACGGTGGCCACTACATTCGCGAAACCGTATCCCACTGGATCGGCGCACGGCTCCTGAGCGCGGGCACCGGCGTTGAAACCCGCTCGGCGCAACAGGCTGCGCTGATGCGCGACTTTGGCGCCACCGTGCTGGTGGGCTTTGGTGATTTTTTGCGCAGACTCGCCGAAGTGGCACGCGAGAACGGTATCGAACCCGGACGTGACATCCGGCTTCGCATGATCACCGGGCATTTGGGCCCCGAGGGCCGCGACCCGATCAGTTCGGTCTGGGGGGGCTGCCCGGTCTATGATTGGTATGGGGTCGGTGATACGGGTCTGATCGCGGGCGAAGGTCCCGACATGGATGGCATGTATGTCATGGAAGATGCGCAGTACCTGGAGCTGATTGACAGCGACAGCGGCGCACCGGTCGCCGCCGGCGAGCGTGGCGACATGGTCTGCACCTGCCTCTATAAAGACGACATCTTTCCCATCATCCGATTCAACACCCATGACGTCACCGAGGAGCTGAGCGGCACCTCATCCATCGGCCTGCCGTTTCGCCGCATCCTGGGCTTTCGTGGCCGCAGCGACAACATGGTGAAGCTGCGCGGCATCAACGTCTATCCCACCGCGATCGGCGCGTTGCTCACCGCCGAGCGCACCGACTACGCGGGCGAGTTTCTCTGCGAGGTCTCGCGCGAGGGTAACCGCGATGAGATGACGGTATTCGCAGAAGTAAAGGGCCCGATCAACGACACCCTCCGCGCCGACTATGAAGCGCTTCTTCGGGCACGGCTGGGCGTCGAGATGAAAGTCCAGCTCTGCGCGCCGAGCTCGCTCGCCGAGCGCACCGGCGTTGAGTCACGACAAAAGCCGGTCCGTCTGTTCGATCTGCGCAAAAACTGAGCGGGGGGTTACCGCATGGATGCTCTCGAATCCCTCGCGGTCGCTGCGCTCGGCCACGCCTATCGCGCGGGCACGCTCGACCCGGTCGTGGTCACCGAAGCACTGCTCGCACAGGTTGATCGCCGCAACCCGGCGCTCCACGCATTCATTACCGTATCCCATGCCCGTGCGCGCGCCGATGCTCAGGCCAGCCGCGATCGCTTTCAGGCCGGGCGTCCGCTTGGGCCCCTGGACGGCATTCCCATTGCCATCAAGGACAACGTCGACGTGGCGGGTCTTGCCTGCACAGCCGGTAGTGCTGCGCTTCGCCATCGCATCCCCGCACACGATGCGCCCGCCGCAGCGCGTCTGCGGGCCGCTGGTTCAGTGCTCCTGGGCAAGCTCAACATGCACGAAGGCGCGCTGGGCGCCACCACCGATAACGAAGCATTTGGTCGCTGCATCAATCCCCTCCATGCCGGCCACACCCCGGGTGGTTCGAGCGGTGGATCCGGCGCGGCGGTGGCAGCTGGGCTCTGCAGTGCCGCAGTCGGTAGCGACACCATGGGGTCGATCCGGATCCCGGCCGCATATTGCGGTGTGTTCGGTTACAAGCCCGGTAACGATACGGTCCCGGCAACGGGCATCGTGCCGCTCTGTCACACCCTCGACGTCGCCGGCCCGCTCGCCACCACTGCAGCTGACTGCGCGGTGATGGCGGCGGTCATGATGGGGCTCGGAAATGCCGCAGAATCTGCGCCCGCGACTGATTGGAAGGGTCTTGCGATCGGCGTACCTGTGCAACTCGATCAGGTCACACTCGCGCCCGAAGTCGCAGAGGGCTTCCGCCGCTTTCTGGCCGAGATGAAACGGCGAGGCGCCCGCGTCGTCCCCATCGATCTCGCGCACTGGGATCCCACCCGCGCACGACGCGCTGGCCTCCTCGCCAGTGAAGCCGACGCGCTCGCCTGGTGGCGGGCTGAAATCGGCCACGACCTGCCCGGTGTATCCGACACATTTGGCGCCATGCTGCGCTATCCCGAGCGCGCGGGTCACGACAAGATTGATGCCGCGAGGCAGGTGCTTCATGAACTGCGCGGTCACGCGGTGGCTGCTTTCCAGGGCGTCGATCTCATCGCACTACCCACCGCGCCGCAGGCAAGTTTTGCGCACGACACGCCAGCGCCCAGCAACCAGGCCGACCTCACCGCGCTGGCCAATTTCTATGCGTGCGGGGCGTGGGCCATTCCCATCGCAGCCCATCACCGCGCCGTATCGGTACAGCTGATGGCAGCCCCGGGTCGCGATCGCTGGCTGCTATCGTTCGCGCCCGCCCTGGATGCGCTCGCACCACGCTCGAACGATTTCGCTCACGCACTCGATCTCGGCAACTGAGGCGTGACAGAGCCGTCAGACCACTTGGTGTTCCAGAATTTACGGAGATGATCACAATGAGTTCCAGCCCGCCCACCATCACGCCGTCGGCTTCGACTCGCG
>JALREG010000221.1 GCA_023253905.1 Burkholderiaceae bacterium | reverse complement strand
AAAGCCGCCCGCGGTCGCCCAATCGAGCGCGAGGCCGAGCACGATGCAGAGCACCACGCCGACGACGCCGATCGTCGAGTACTGGCGGTTGAGATAAGCCTGCGCGCCGGCCTGGATGGCGGCGGCGATTTCCTGCATGCGGGCATTGCCGGCCGGCTGCGCGACGATCCAGCGGGCGGAGAACACGCCGTAGAGGATCGCGAGCACGTTGCCAAGGAGCGATACCGATTTGATGTCGCAATGCAGCCAGCGCTCATCATCGGCAGTGATGACGGACAGGCCCTGTTCGCGCAGTGCCGCAGCCGGCGCCACGAATTCACTGGTCATCGCGAACACCGTGGGCTGGATGCCTTTTGGAAACGCATGGTCACGGCGCGCGACGCCACGGGTGATCTGCATGTAGACAAATTGATTGGGCCAGCTGTGCCGGCCAACGAGATCGGTGATCAGCGCGCGCCAGCCTGCCTCATCGAAGGGGTTATCAATGCCGATCGCGGCCAAGCTTCGCTCCAGCCGCTTCAGGTGCTGGGTCAGCCGAAACGGGCGCCCGTCGTAGACCGGGACGACTTCGTAGATGCCGTCGCCAAAAATGAAGCCACGATCGAGCACCGGAATGCGGGCCTCGGAGAGCGGCACAAACGCTCCGTTGAGATAAACAACCTGCTCGCTCATGGGGGTCTCGCTCTACGAAGGGGGGTGAAGGGAAGGCCGAAAGACGGGCGGGGTGGGGTCTGATCTATTTGGCGAACTTGAGCCGCAGGCCATCCCAGAGCCTGCCGATCCAGCCGGCTTGGTCGACGGTGGCCTGGGCGAGCACCGGCCGCTCGGCAAGCACCTGCTCGCCCAGCTTCACTCGCAGCGTGCCGATCTTCTGGCCCTGGGTGACCGGCGCGAGCAGCGGCTCGACCCGCTCAACCTCACCCTTGATTTTTTCGGCCTGCCCTCGCGGCACCGTGATGAGGATGTCCTGCTCGACTGCCCCAGCCACCAGCACGCCCTTGCCCTTCCAGACCGGGTAGCTGCCCAGCTCCTGGCCCTTCGAATAGGCCCGGACGGTCTCAAAATTCTGAAACCCGTAATTGAGCAGACGTTGCGATTCAGTGATGCGGATGGACTCGGTGGCCGCACCCATCACCACGGCAATCAGCCGCCGCGAGAAGCCCGCGCCGGGCTGCTCGCGGCGGGCCGACGCGATCAGGCAGTAGCCCGCGGCCTCGGTGTAGCCGGTCTTCATGCCGTCTACACTGGGATCGATGAACAGCAGCCGATTGCGATTGGGCTGGCGGATTTTGTTGAACGTGAATTCACGCTCGGAATAGAACTTGTAGAAGTCGGGATGGTCGCTGATGAGGCGCGCGGCGAGAATGGCGAGGTCGCGTGCAGTGGAGTAGTGCTCGGCGTTGGGTAGCCCGGTGGCGTTTCGGAACTGGGAGTTTCGCATCCCCAATCGTTCGGCCTCGCGGTTCATCTGCTGGGCGAACGGCTCTTCGCCGCCGGCCAGTGCCTCGGCAAGCACCACCGAGGCATCGTTACCCGACTGAATGATCATGCCGCGCAGGAGTTCTTCCACGGTAGCGGGCGCTGCCGGCTCGACAAACATCCGGGAACCGATTGCCTTGTAGGCACGCTGCGACACCATGGGTCGCGCATCCAGTGCCAGCCGCTTTTCCTTGATGGCGGAAAACGCGAGATAGGCCGTCATGAGCTTGGTGAGCGAGGCTGGATCGGACTTGCGATCAGGTTCATGCGAGGCAATGACATGACCCGTGGTGGCATCGAGCAGCAACCACGAACGCGCGGTCATGGTGGGCGGGGCAACCTGCGCCCACGCTGCCGGCAAGGCAGACGCACCGACGAGCAGGCCGACGACCAGGCGGACAAGCAGGCGGATCATCGTGAAATCTCCGGATAGCAACGCGGTGAAAACAGGCCGGATCAGTCGGCCGCAAGTTCGGCCGGCTCAAGGCCTGACACCGATCCGAGCAGTGGCGCCGCCACGAGATGGGCCACCACCAGACGCTTGAGGAGCGTGAGTCTGCGGTGAAAAAAATGATCGGCTCCCGGCAGCACCACCACTGGCAGGTTCTGCGGCCGCGCCCAATTGAGCACAGCGGCAAGGGGAACGACGTCGTCAACCTCGCCGTGAATCACCAGTGCGCCGGGCGGCACGTCTTCCACTGCGAAACGCTGGGCGGCCACGCCCACCAGAACAACCGGTGCCGCGAGGCGCTGGGCGGGCGGTAATTGCGCGAGCAGTCGCGACAGCACGAAACTGCCAAACGAAAATCCGGCGAATGCCAGGTTGCTGCGGGCTGCCTCGGGGACTAGCGGGTCGGCTTGGGCGGCGGCCAGCACGGCACGCAGATCATCGGTTTCGCCCTGGCCATGGTCGTGTTCACCGGCTGTTGCGCCCACACCTCGGAAATTGGGGCGCCACACGGCATAGCCTGTTGCGAGCATCGCCCGCGCGAGCGTCTGCACCACCTTGTTGTCGCGTGTACCGCCGTAGAGCGGATGCGGATGGGCAACCAGGCCGATGCCCTGGATGGGGCCGGCGGGCAGGTCGAGAGCAACATCGATCGGACCCGCGGGCCCGGCAATCAGCAGCGTACGGGTGGACGCGTTCATTCGAGCTTCAGTCGCTCCACGGGACGGCCGTCACGAAGATGCGAGTCGACGATCTCGTCGATGTCATGCTCGTCAACGAAGGTGTACCAGACGGCATCGGGATAGACGACCGCGACCGGGCCAAGTTCGCAGCGATCCAGGCAGCCGGCTTTGTTGACCCGCACCTTGCCGGCACCCGAGAGCCCAAGCGCTTTGACACGCGCCTTGGCATGGGCTTGAAGGCGCTCGGCATCGTTGGCCGCACAGCAGGCGCGGCCGTCATCACGCCGGTTGGTGCAGAAGAAAATGTGACGCTCAAAGTAGCTGGTGCTCATCGGTTCATTATAGTCGGGAGGAAACGATCCGTATGATCGCGTCAAACCCAGCCTGCGCCGATGATGCCCTCACCCGATACCCCCTTGATCCGCGAGCTTCTGGGCCCCGACGGCCCAGACTTCGAACTGCTTGCCGAGGTCGACTCCACCAATAGCTGGCTGCTCGACGCGCCCTTTGCCAGCACGCCCGCCGGCCCGCGGGCAGTGCTCGCCCAGGCGCAGCGCGCCGGCCGCGGGCGGCGCGGACGCAGCTGGCTTGCCGAGCCCGGGCGCAGTCTTGCGCTGTCGCTTGCCTTCGAGCGCGCCGGTTCCGCCCCACCTGCGCCCGGCCTGTCACTCGCGGTGGGCTGCGCGCTTGCGGCGGCGTTATCCGAACACTGCCAGGGGCTCGCGCTGAAATGGCCCAATGATCTGCTTCGCAACGGCGGCAAATGCGGCGGGATTCTCATCGAATCTCGTCCCGGTAGCGCCCGCATGGAACCTCGGCTCCGGGTGGTGGTGGGGGTGGGTCTCAATCTGCTCGCGCCCCGGGACCTCCAGGCGCTGATCGGCCAGCCCGCAAGCGGCCTCTTCGAGGACACGGCGCCGATTCCGGTGGAGGCGCTGGTGGCGAGCGTCGCGCTCGCCGTGGCGAAGGCCTGGGTAACGCATGAACGCGAGGGGCTCACGCCCTTTCTGCCGCTCTGGACCCGGTTCGACGCCTGGCATGGCAGGCAGGTGGTGGTGAGCGATACCGGGCAGACGCTCGAGCGCGGCCGGGCGCTCGGCATTGCCCCGAGCGGCGCGCTCCGTCTGCTGACCGATGCGGGCGAACGACATATCGTGGCGGGCGATCTGTCGCTTCGCGCCGAAGGGCAAGCGTGACGCCATGACTCGGCATGTCTTTACCTACGGTTCGCTGATGTTTGTGCCAGTCTGGACGCCGCTCGTACCTCGCCCGCTGGCAAGTGTGGCCGCAGTGCTGGAGGACTTTATTCGCGAGGGCGTTCGGGGGCAGCGCTACCCAGGGATCCGCCGCAAAGCGGGCGCCCGTACGCCCGGCCGGCTCTACCTGAATGTTGACGACGCTGAACTCGCCCGGCTCGACGAGTTTGAGGGCGATGCATACCAGCGCGAGTCGGTGCAGGTGAGCGTGGCCACGCGTGACGGCCGCCACCTGACCCTGCCGGCCGAGGTTTACCGCTTCATTGACCCGACCGCGCTTGACGGTGCGCCCTGGGATCCGGAGCGCTTTGCGCGTGATTCAGCAGCCGGCTTCTACCGCGACCACGCCACGCCCCGCTAGGCCGCCTGAGACTCACCCGACAGTGGCGCGCCGCCCACGCCCAGCCGCTGGACAAGCTCACGGCGGTAGCGGTTCAGTTCCTGCGCGGTATCGATGCTGCGCCCAAACAAGAGCGACAGGTTGTGGAGAATGCGCTCGATCACGCGTTGCTCCCAGTCGGCGTCAAAGCGGATCTGCTCATCGAGCCAACGCTCAAGCCAGCCCGGTTCGGGCATCCGGCTCTGCACGGTATCGTTGGGAAACAGCGTTCGATTCACATGCAAATTGGTGGGGTGCAGCGCACGACTGGTTCGCCTTGCGCTCGTCATGAGCACACCAATTCGCGAAAACGCCGCGCGGGCGGCATCGCCCGCCTCGCTCACCGCCTTCTTCATGTAGCGCAGATAGGCGCCGCCATGGCGGGCCTCGTCGCGGGAAATGAAGTCGTAGATGGCGCGAATCACCGGCTCGGTGTGCCACTGGGCGGCACGACGGTACCAGTGATTGAGGCGGATTTCACCGCAAAAATGGAGCATCAGGGTTTCGAGCGGCGGGGCGGGTTCGAATTCGAAACGGACCGCATGCAGTTCCGCTTCGCTCGGCGCCAGATCGGGGCGGAAGCGTCTGAGGTACTCGATCAGCACCAGGGCATGCTTCTGCTCTTCGTAGAACCAGACCGACATGAAGGCGGAGAAGTCGCTGTCGTCTCGGTTGTCACGCAGAAACATTTCAGTTGCTGGCAGTGCGGCCCACTCGGTGATGGCATTCATCTTGATCGTCATCGCCTGCTCATCGGT
>JALREG010000192.1 GCA_023253905.1 Burkholderiaceae bacterium | reverse complement strand
CACCGGGATCGGTGTGCTGCGCAACCAGGTGGTGGCTGAGCCCGACTGAAGAAAGGTGCCCTGAGGGCACCCGCGCTCAACCAACCTCGCGAAGCGGCGGCACGCCTTCGGGCGGCATGATCTGCCCGGTGTTGAGGACGAACGCAATCGTGGTGTAGTAGCCGCAGAGCGCAACCAGGTCTAGTACACCCGCGCGACCGAAGCGGCTCACGGCCTCGTCGTAGACCGGGCCGGGGGCTGCGCCGCAGCGGAACGTGCCCAAGACGAAATCATGAATCACGCGTTGGTCGTCATTCATGTCATGCGGGATTTCGTTTCTCTGAATCGCGCGGATGATGCCGTCGGGCAGGTCAGTGCGGGTTCGCGCGATACGCTCATGAGCGAACCACTCGTACTGGCAGGTCCAGTGCCGCGCCACCAGCAAAATGGCGAGCTCAATCAGGGCTGGCGCGAGGGTGGACCGAAAGCGAAGATATTCCCCGACCTGCTCCAGCACGTCGGTGAGGTCGGGGTTATGAAGCAGCGCGAGGAAGGGGCCGCGAACCGAGCCGCGAGGCCCCCCGGAAATTTTTGCTGCGATCTCCTTCTGGCGGGGCGTCAGTTGGTCGTCTGGGATTGCAGGAAAACGGGGTGTGCTCACATTGGGTCTCCGGTTCAAGGTGTTTCGATTCTAGCAACCAGGCGACCTTGACACTGCGCGGCAATGAGCGAGACGATTCGCTGGAGCTGCGGTTCAGCTTGACATCACCCCATTCGCCGCGGCGACCCATGGAGACTTTAATGCGTGCGCTGATCCTGGCCCTTGCATCGTTCGGTCTGATGACTGCCACGCCGTTGGCCCGATCGGATTCCTTCCCCAGCGAAACCATCCGGATCATTGTGCCGTATGCCGCGGGCGGCATTGCCGATGTGCTGGCCCGGCTGGTCGGCACACGCATGGAGACTGCGTTTCGGCAGCCGGTGATCGTCGAAAACAAGGCCGGAGCAAACGGCACCATTGCGCAACAGTTCGTCGCGGGGGCCAAGCCCGATGGGTACACGCTGCTGCTGGGTAACACCAGCACGCAGGTGGTCAACGCGCATCTCTACACAAAACTCCCGATCAATATCGCCAAGGCATTTCAGCCGATTGGGCTGATTGCCGCCTCGCCAATGATGCTGGTGGTATCTGGCACGAGCCCGGCCAACAATGTCGCTGATTTGCTCGCCGCGGCCCGTGCCAGTGCGGTACCACTCAATTTCGGATCGGCCGGCAACGGCTCGGCTTCACACCTCTCGCTCGTGCTACTTGCGACCCAGGGTAAGGTCTCGCTCAATCATGTGCCCTACAAAGGCACAGCGCAGATCGCCCCGGATCTGATTGGGGGGCGGCTCGATGCCTACTTCGATGTGCCGATTACGGCCATGCCGCTTCTCAAGTCGGGCAAGCTCAAGGCGATTGGCGTGGCAAGCCGCGATTCTCAGCCCGCGCTTCCCGGGGTGGCCCCGATTGCCGCGACGCTTCCCGGCTTCGAACTGACCACCTGGCTTGGATTGTTTGGTCCCGCGGGTGTTCCAAAGGAGCGCGTCGATCGACTGAACCGCGCGCTTTCGACGATCCTGACCGAACCGGCACTTCGTCAGCAGCTGATCGACCAGGGTAACGAAGTGCGACCCGGTACAGCGGCCGAATTCGAATCTTTCATCGCCAGCGAGATGACCCGCATTGGGGAAGTGATTCGCGCTGCGGGTATCAAACTCGACTGATATTGCTGTCCCAACCAGGTTTTCATCCAAGGACAACCCGATGGCCCGCATCCGCCATATCGCCATTGCCACGCAAGATCCTGACAAGGCGCTTGAGTTTTATTCCAACACCTTTGGTTTCCGAAAGCTGAAAGCGCTTGATAACGAGCGCGCGCGCGGCTACATGGTCACCGACGGTTCGATCAATATCGTGCTGCTCAAGTTCAAGACTGATCAGCTCGGCAAGGGCATGGACTACGTGGGGCTGCATCACTTCGGCGTCTACACCGATGAGGCTGACGACGTGGTGGAGCGGGTGTTTTCCAACGGAGGCGAACAGTACATCGATGAGATGGAGCTCAAGCCGGTGGATGACGGCAAATACCGCCGACCCGACAAATTCCGCGGCTTCGAGGGCATGGTGTTCGATGTGGCCGATGCTCCCTGGCCGGGCACCCGTGAGTACGACGAAAAATAGGGTCTGAGGCGACTAGCGCGCGAGCGGATCGGGTCGCACCTGAATTTGAACGGCGCGCGGCCGTGAGCCCTTTCCGCCCTCCATAAGCCAGGGCGTACGGTCGCCGCTGGTGCTCCAGAGGCCACGTCCCTTCCAACCCGCGCCAGGGTCGTCGATTCGTCCATCGAGTCCCTTGGCGTAGAACCCCATCGGATAGGGAATCCGCAGCATCACCATCTTGCCGTCCTGGAACGCAACAAAGCCGTCGTTCAGGTTGGCGGTGGAGATCGGGACATTGGGCCCCAGACCTAGCGTGTTGTGATGGTCTACCCAGGTGTAGTAGCTGGCTTCGGCGCTGGTGTCGGGGACATCATCAAAGCCGGGTCCGGGGTAACGATGCAATGACCAGCCCTCGGGACAATGGTCGCCCGTGGCGGATGGTCCGTTTAGCGGGCCTTTGCACAGTCTACGGTCGAACCGGCCGAGATGTCCGCTGGACATCGAGGCCCACAGGACGCCGTTCAGATCGATATCGCCGCCACGGATCCCAAGCGCCTCCCTGGGAATGGCGTAGAACTCGCTCAGTCGGGTGGCAGGGTCGAAGCGTAAAAAGCCGGCGCGGCCTGAAAACGTGCCGCTCGTATACCAGATTGAGCCATCGCGAGGATGGGGCATGACCGCATACGGGCCGGACCCCGGGTTGAACCGCGTATCGCGCGCGCTGTCCGCAGGCTTACCGGGTTCGGTCCATTCGTCGAGTTTGCCGTTACCGTTGGTGTCGAGAACAAAGGGTGCCCACCCTTGCGCGGCCGCAGCGTCCCCGGTTTCGTCGTAGTGACGGGTGTTGATCCAACCTGCCACCTGGCCCGTACCGCTGAACCAGAGTGTGTGCTCGGAGTCGTAGCCAAACTGCGGATGATGGGTACCGAAACAGGTGTCGAGAAAATGATACTTGCCGGTTTTCGGGTCGAGCATCGCGGCCTGTCGAGAAGACTGCTGAAGGGGAAATACCTTAGCGGAGGGATGCGCGGAGCCCGTTTTGCAGAATTCGGGGTTGGGTTGCGCACGGACCGAAGAGGCCATCCAGAGTCGTCCCTGATGGTCAAACATCGCGTTGTGGTTGTTGGCCCGGGTGTCCCAGAGAATACGGTCGCCCCAGTACGGGGACGGCTGCATCGGCTCCACCGCGCCCGCGTGACCGGGGCCCAGCGAAACCGGCATGTTCGGATCTCGCACGGGCATCCTGTAGGTGGTGACCTCATGCGTCTTCGGATTCAGAATCGGCATGTTGTCAGTGCTGTACTCCGGGGACCCGTAGAGGAGGCCCCAGGCGTTGACAGTGGGATTGCGTCGATCGGAAGAAATCAGGTCATGCAGATATTTTTCAGGATCAGACCATTCCCATGATGTGATGACAATGTTCCGCTCAACACCCTGCGGGCGCTCTGGACGATGGCGCGGTAGTTCGCCTCGAGCAATGCGGTCAGTCCAGTCGCCAAAGTAACGGAAAGGCGCGCCACCAAACTGGCCGGCGATGCGCAGCGTCATCGAGTGTCCTGACTGGCCCGACTGAATCCGCCTGACCCAGGCCTCCTGACCGGATGCAAAGCGACCCAGCTGGGCGGGGATTGTGCGCGTGGCGGCCTGGCCGAGCTGGTGGCAGCCAATGCAGTCGACGTTATTCATCTGACGCAACCAGTCGCCGCGGCTGATCTGCTTCGGAATATCAGTGGATCCGCCAAACGCTTCGGGCGGCGGAATCTTCATCATCGTGTACCAGTAGATCGCCGGGTAATAGTGGGCGGCTGAGGCGGCGTCGGGCGCGGGAACGGCGCGGAGCTGAAGCGTCTGCCCCGGCTTGGCGATCATCCTGGGCGAGTCGACCAGACCGTAGCCTCTTACCCAGACCGAATAGTTGGCCAATGGCAGATCGGGAAGCAGATATCGGCCGTGATCGTCGGTCACCACGATTCTTGTAAAGCGGGTGGGGAGGTCAGAGGTTTCCGCGATGACCCAGACACCAGCTTCAGGGCCGGTAGCCCCGGTCACCACACCGCCGATGTCGGTTGGGCCTAGCGCGACCGCGCTCGGGGTCGTTGCCGTGCCGGTGCTCTGTGGCCAAGCGACGCCGGTATACAGAGCGCCCCAGGTAAGGCCGATGATCACGAGTTTTGGAAGCATTTGTGAATACGGTGCCTGCCGGGAAAATTTGCCAGCGTCGTGATCTCGCTTCATTGCAGCCTCGCGCCCCGAATGATGTCGTGTCGATCGTGGCCATGCGCGCGGGCTTCGTCAAGCCCCAAGCTGCTACGATCGAAACAGGTGGTGCAGCCACCAACACTCAGACTGGAGCCGCATATGGAACTTCCCCGCAATACCTTCAAGCACGCGCTCGCTGCGGGTCGCCCGCAGATTGGGCTGTGGTCCACGCTGTCATCCAGCCTCACCGTCGAGTTGCTCGCTGGCGCCGGCTTTGACTGGATGCTTCTCGATATGGAGCATTCACCCAACGATCTGGAGTCGCTGTTCTGCCAGCTGCAGGCGGCTGAGCCCTATTCCACGCATGCCGTGGTTCGGGTGCCATGGAACGATGCGGTGCTGCTGAAGCGGGTGCTCGATATCGGTGCCCAGTCGGTTCTGATTCCTATGATCGACAATGCCGAGCAGGCGAGGGCTGCGGTGGCGGCGATGCGTTATCCGCCACGTGGTATTCGTGGCGTGGGCGGTACCACGCGCGCTACGCGCTGGGGACGCATACAGAACTATCCGCAACGTGCGGAGTCGGAGCTTTGCATCCTGCTGCAGGTCGAGACCGTGACATCGCTCGAGCAGATCGAAGCGATCGCGGCCGTCGACGGGGTTGACGGCATTTTCGTGGGTCCAGCCGATTTACACGCATCGTTTGGGCATGTAGGCGAGCGCCATCACCCTGATGTCTGGCCGAAAATCGAGGAGGCGATCCGGCGAATTCGCGCAGCCGGGCGGGCACCGGGCTTTCTGACTTCACACGAACCGGATGCGCGGCGCATTCTCGAAATTGGCGGGCAGTTTGTGGCCGTGGGCTCTGATGCCTCACTGCTTGCCTCGGCCGCGGATTCGCTCAGAAAACGCTTTCTTGGCTGAAGGGCGCGCAGCGCGTCTGCGCGAGCGTCAGCCTCTGTTCAGCCAGTGGTTACAGGCCTCATAAAGCGTCTGTTGCGCGGGCGAGTTATGCTCGACCAGATCAGGGGTGATACGAGCGCCCCCCAGTGATTGCACATAGGCGATATGCCGGTAGGCACGGGGCTGCGCAGCCAGACGGGTCGGGTCCAGTTTCAGGATTGCCTGTGGATCAACCGGGTCAAGACGGTCTTTTTCGTGAATGGGGTCTCGCTGCACGAGCCGCCATTCCCCTTGTGCGCAAACGAGCCGATCCACAAACCGTCCCCAAGCGGTGATGTCAATTTCAACGCCGTCGACCTCGGTCCGCAACAGGATCGTCATGCGGGTTTCAGCGAGCGCGCGATCACCGTTCACCCGGACGTTGGTGCCCCCGAGTGCATGCTGCGCGAGCGGCGCCTGGGGATTGGTCGCCGAGCGGATCGAGGCCTCGATAAAGTCCTCGGCCGTACCGTCCAACCAGGTGGTCCGAACGCGCGCCCCTGGCCAATAGCAGGTACGAAGCAGGTCCCACTGGCGGGTATCTCGCCAGAGTGCCCAGGCTCGAATCAACCGCTCGATGCTCTGTGTGTCGTCATTCACCGCTAATTCCCGCTTCTCTAAGGAAAATTGGCCAGCGCTCGGCTTCGGCGCGGACGAATTGCTCGGTGCTCGCAGCGTCCTGGTCCAGCATTCGCCAGCCGCCGTCCTCCAGGCGCTTGCGAAGATCGGGTTGAGCCACTACGCGCGTCATCGCTTCACGTAACCGGCTCACCGCGGCCTGTGGGGTGCGTGCCGGGGCAAAGATACCCAGCCAGCTTTCGAGCACCATGCCAGGGAGCCCCGCTTCGATGGCGGTGGGCACAGCCGGTAGCGACTTGTCGCGCTGCGACCCCGAGGTTGCAATTGCCTTGATCCGGCCTGCCTCGATCAGCGGCTGCGCGGTGGTGGTGTTATCAAAAAAGAGGTCGACCCGACCGCCCACCAGATCGGTGTAGGCAGCCTGCGCGCCCTTGTAGGGGATCTCGACCATCTGAATATTTCCCAGTCGTCGCAGCATGACCGCAGCTACGTGCTGGCCCGAGCCGGTGCCGCCGGTTGCCATGTTGAGTTTTCCAGGGTTGGCGCGCGCATAGGCAAGCAGCTCGGGGAGCGTGCTCTGAGGCAGATCGCGGCGCGCGACCAGGCAGTAACTGAAGCTCGCCACGAGGGCAATCGGGATGAAGTCCGTAGCCGGGTTGTATTGAGGGTTTTTGTAGAGCCCGGCGTTAAGCGCCATGTTGGCTAGTCCGCCAACCACCAGCGTGTAGCCGTCGGGGGTGGCAGCAGCAGCTACCTGTGTGCCCACCAGCGTTCCGCCCCCTGTGCGGTTCTCGACCACCACGCCCACCCCGAGCTCCGGTGAAAGACGCTCTGCGACCAGACGCCCAAGGTTGTCGTAACCGCCGCCTGGGGTGGTGGGAACAATGATGCGGACAGGGCGGCTGGGGTATGCCTGGGCGTGCAGCCAGGGACTTGCGAGCGCAGCGGCCGATCCGATCACGACGGAACGTCGGACCCGGTTGGGCATGTCGGTCTCCTGTTGGCGGGTGAAGCCAGCAGTCTAGCGGCTTTGCTCGCGGGTGGTCCCGCGCGTTTCGCCGAAGGCGAAACTCGGTCAGGAAAGGCCCAGCGAGTGCATCCAGGTGGTCGGGAAAAACATCAGGATCAGCCCGCCAGCAAGGGTCACGGTCAGAATTTCGGAGGTCACCACCATCACTGCGCGCGAGAGATGTTTTACATCTTGCATGATCGCCCTCCAAAGGGACTTGGGATGCTTCATTTCCGACCGGAAGTCGGCCGGGCGAGTTGGATACGCAACCTGCGTGCCAGGTGAACCGTCGGTGGGCCGTCACCGGGAGCCCATCACTGCCAGACCGCCGCGCAGAGGCTGCCCGGCTGCCGGGTGCTTACCGGGTGGCTGGCGCTTCGAGTGGGTCGAACCCGGTGGCGTACTACCGCTTCGCTCGGCTACCATCAACGTTGGTATCCGCCGGGTGCCAACCCCTGAAATCGCCTGCTGCGCGGAGGGAACAACGTGTCATTCCTATTGAGACTCATTGCCGCATTGGTGGTGGTCGCGGGCGTGTCGCCCGTGTTCGCTGACCCCGCCTTTCCAGCCAGACCGATCACGGTCGTCGTGCCGTTCCCTCCGGGCGGATCCACAGATCGGGTCACTCGGCTGATCACGCAAAAGCTGTCCGAACACACGGGGCAGCCCGCTATCGTGCAAAACCGGCCGGGCGCTGCAGGGGCGATTGCTGCGCAGGCTGTCCTCTCGCAGCCTGCCGACGGGTACACGGTGTTCGTGGGCCATGTCGGCACCCACGCTATCGATCCGCACCTCAATACACAGGTTGGCTTTGACGCGAATCGGGATTTCCGGCCGGTGACATCGTTTTTTTCATTTCACAGCATTCTGGTCGTGCCAGCGTCGCTGCCTGCCAATAACGTCAAGGAGCTGATTGCGCTCGCCAAATCGCGCCAGGGCGGACTCACCTTCGCATCTCAGGGCACGGGGACGGCCGGCCATTTTCTGGGCGAAATGTTTCAGCAGGTGGCCGGTGCGCCGATGGTGCATGTGCCAATGAAAGGTGCCGCGCAGGCGGTGACTGAAACGGTGGGGGGCAGGATCGACGTGCTGTTCTCGTCATACCTTTCAGCCCAGGCGTTTTTAAAGGAGGGCCGTCTGAAGGCGCTTGCCTATGCCGGACCGAAACGCTCCACCATGTTGCCTGATGTACCGACGCTGGCTGAGCTCGGTATTCGCGATGTTGAATATGACCAGTGGTTTGGCTTCTTCGTTCCGGTGAAGGTTCCTGACGCGGTGGTGGCGCGGCTGAACGCCGAGTTGGTGCGGGCTGCGCGGTCACCTGAGGTGACGGGCTCGATCGGTGGGCAGGACGCGCATATCGTCACGTCCACACCCGAGGGTATGGCACAGCAGATCGCCGCGGACCATCGCCGATATGGCGAGGTGGTCAAGCGTCTCGGCAGTCAGGTGCGCTAAGCCCCCGAGAATGGGCGCCCCCCCGATCGAACCGTCAACCGACGAAGGAAACAAATGGATCAATCGATGAACCGACAAGCTTTCTCGAAAGCGCTCGTTGCCGCCCGTACGCAGCGCCATTCTGGCGCGCATCCGTTTTCACTCGCCTGGGCCGAGGGCAGGCTGACGCGCGCCCAACTCGGGTTCTGGGCAGTCCAGCATTACTACTACATCGAACTCATCCCGCAACAGTTTGGCCATTTCTTCTGCCGGCTGCCCGATCTCGATGCGCGGCGCCACATGCTCGAAAATCTGATCGGTGAAGAAGTGCCCGATCAGCCGGGTAAGCGTCACCCCGATCTGCTGCTCAGGTTTGCGCAGGCTTGCGGCGTATCGCCACGCCGGGTGCGCGAGGCCGCTGATCGCGGTGAGATTCTCCCGGGTACGCGCGCGATGCGCAGCTGGATTTACGAGCTGGTGGCGTTTCGCGAACTCGCAGAGGCTGCGGCCGGCATCATGGTGGCGCTGGAGGGGCAGACTCCGACGCTCTATCCGCGCTATGTGGAAGCGTGCAGGGCGATGGGCATGAGTGATGACGACCTCGAGTTCTTCCATGTGCACATCGACAACGATACGCATCACGAGGGGGAAGGCCTGGCGATCACTTACCGATATGCGCACACAGCTGCGCTCCAGCGGAAGGCCGTGGCAGCGGTTGCGGCGTCAGCCCGCCAGCGGCTTGCCATGCTTGATGGCATTTGGGGCGCGATCGAATCCGGTGACTGGAAACCGCGGCGGGCGGCCTGAGCCATGGGACGGACTCTGGCGCGAAGCGCAGCCGGCAAGGTGGCACTCGTCACTGGCGCAGCGGGCGGTATTGGTGCGGCGGTCGTGGCCCGGCTTCATGCGGCGGGCGCGAGCATCGCTGCGCTGGATGTTCCGGGGCGCCTCGCGCCTCGTGCCGGGCGGCGAATGTTGCGTCTGGCAGGCGATGCGACCCTCGAGTCTGATGTGTCGGATGCGGTCTCTCGAACGGTCGAGCACTTTGGACGTCTCGATTGGCTCGTGCACACCGTGGGACGCGTGGGGTCGGGCGGCATCGAAGCATGTTCACTTACCGAGTGGCGGAGCCAGCTGGCGGTCAATCTCGACTCGGCGTTCCTTTTCTGTCGTGAGGCGGCGCCCCATCTGGCGGCGGCACGCGGTGCGGTGGTGCTGTTCTCGTCCACCAACGGTCGCACAGGCGGCAGCGCGGTGTCCGGGGCCGCCTACGCGGTGGCGAAGGCTGGCATCATCAATCTCGCCCGATTCCTCGCGCGTGACTGGGCAAGCGAGGGCGTCCGGGTTAATTGCATCGCGCCTGGACCGGTGGATACCGTCATGCTCGATCGGCTGGGTGCGGCGGGACGCGCCCGGCTTCTGAAAACCATTCCGCTCGGGCGATTCAGCAGTGCCGAGCAGGTGGCCGCCCAAGTGGCCTTCCTGCTGTCGGATGACTGTGCGGCGGTGAGTGGCGAGGTGTTCAACACCAGCGGCGCGCTGGTGCTCGACTGACCAAAGATCAGTCAGGGACACCGGCTTTTCTGAGCCCCTCGGAGTGATGCCGTACGTGTTCGGGGTCTCGGTAGCTGCGTGCCATGCGCTGTGACTGCTCGCTCACCGTGAGTCCAGGGCTCAATGCCATCATGTCAGCTACCTCGCGACGTGCGTCGTCGAGCTTGCCCATTTGTGCGAGCGAGGCGATATACCAGCGCCGGCAGAGAATGTTGGACGGGGCTCGGCGAACGCACTGGCCGGCGTAATCGGCAGCCTCAGCGTATTTGCCCTGGAGGTAGAGCGAGCTTCCCAGTGGCGAGGCAAGGTTGCCAGGCGTGGTGACAGGATCAAGTTGCAGCACGCGTTTCATCATCGATACTGAACGCTCAAACTCGCCAGCGCGGCCCAAAACGGTGGCGGCAAGTCTGAGGAGGTCGGTGTCGGCCGTGGTGTTTGACACCACGGACTCGATCTGTGCGACGGCCGTACCGTGCTGGCCAACCAGCGTGAGGCTTTCAGCATAGGTGGCTCGGGCGATGGGATCGGACGGTGCGATCGCGACCGCCTTGCCCGCAATATCGAGCATGGCCTGAGTGGTGGCGGGCGAGTTGAATTCCGCGGTCCAGCGGTTGATGAAAAACTGGTTAATCACGCCGTACAGCAGGGTGTAAGCAGGTACGAAGCGAGGGTCGAGGGCAATGGCCCGCTCGAGCATCTGGCGCGCTTCGATCATGTCATCCCGATTGCTGGTGCCGCGAAGCTGACGCGCCCGCAACGTGAGGTCGAGTGCATCCAGTGTTTCGGGGTTGGCAGCGAGCGCCCGCTGGCCCTCTCGACGTCGGAGCTGCGTGGCAACGGTGCCAACGATGCGATCGGCAAGCTCATCCTGGACCACGAACACATCGGCCATCTGGCGATCAAAGCGCTCGGCCCAGACAGTATTGCCGCTTGTGGTGTCGACCAGCTGCGCGTTGAGGCGCAGGCGGTCACCCTGTTTTTGAATGCTGCCCTCCAACAGGTAGCGAACGCCCAGTTCCTGACCAACCGCCTGCGCATTGACAGCCTTGCCTTTGTAAGTGAACGCTGTGTTGCGGGCGATGACTGTGAAGCCCGCGATCCGGGCGAGCGAGTTGATCACGTCTTCCGTGACGCCGTCACTGAAATACGATTGCGCCGGATCGCCTGATTGATTGGTAAACGGCAGCACGAGCAGCATGTTCCGCTCGCTAGATGGTGCCCGGGGAAGGCGCGGCGAAAGAATTTGTCCGGCCGCGGCTGCGGCTTGTTGCGCGGGGGTGAGCTCGGTGTCGGACCCAGCTACCAGTTCGGGCAGGGTGGCCCAGGGGCGCCAGAACGCCAGTACGCCCGCCATTGCCACCAGTGCGAGACCAATCAGCGCGGGGCTGACCCGCAACCCACGGCGTCGCGAAGTGGTGTCGGAGGCGAGGCGTCGGGACGTAGCCGGCCGGCCGGCGGCATCAGCCGAAGTGTGTACCCGGTAGGCATGGATGGGATAGGGAATGTTCTTGACGCTGATTTCGCCAAGATCTTCGATGGGATGTTGCAGTCGGTCGCGTACATGGTCATAGACCGTGCCCGAGATGGTGATGCCACCGGGCGCGGCAGCCGCCTCTAGGCGTGCGGCGACATTGACGCCGCCCCCCTGCAGATCGTCGCCTTCCACCACGACGTCGCCCACGTTGATGCCGATGCGAAAGACGATCCGCTCGTCGGGAGGGTCGACTGCTGCCTGCTCGGCCATTCTTCGCTGAATGACCACTGCACACTCCACGGCGTCGATTGCGCTGTCGAAGGAAGCAAGAAACCCATCGCCAGTGGTCTTGAAGATTCGGCCTGTTCGCTCTGAGATGGCGGGATGGATGAGGGCGCTGAGACAAGTCCTGAGGCGAGACAGCGTGCCCGATTCATTGGTGGCGACCAAGCGGGAATAACCCACCACATCGGCAACCAGAATTGCCGCAAGCTTTCGGGTATCGCGCGTTTCCTCCATCGCCACTCGCCTGTCTACGGAGATTTATTCTAAGTCGGGCCGCAAGGGCAGGGCAAACTACGGATCTGGACCGCCCGGCGCTTGTCAGCGCGGCGCAGGATCGTCATCATCCAGGGCTTTCCGTTTCGTGCAACCGTCAGGTATCGCTTGCGCGAAACCGAACGGCGATCGCTTTTGCCCTGCTTGATGCCTTATGCCACCCTCCAGTCCTGATTTTGCAGCCCTCGCCACGGAGCAGCGGGTGCACCGTTCGGTGTACACCGACCCAGCGGTATTTGCTGCCGAACAGGAGCGAATCTTTCGTCGCGCCTGGCTTTACGTCGGTCACGAGAGTCAGGTACGCGAGGCGGGCGACTGGCTGCTCACGCGACTGGGACCAGATGAAATGGTCCTGATCCGGGGCGAGGGGGGCGCGCTCTCGCTTCTCCACAACCGCTGTCCGCATCGGGGCGCCCGGCTGGTGAGTGGCGAACGCGGACACAACCGGCATCTCATCTGCCCGTATCACGCCTGGAGTTTTGACGCGGCGGGTACGCTTACCGGGCTGCCGCTGCCGGAAGGCTATCCGGAGGCCTCCCCGCAGGACGCAAGTACCCGTAACGTGGCGCGCGCGCCGCGAGTCCAGTCCTACCGTGGCTTTGTCTTTGCGAGTCATGCGGCTCAAGGCCCGTCGCTTACCGATTTTCTTCAGGGCATTGAGTTTGCTATCGACAACCTGGTGGACAGGGCGCCTGAGGGACGAGTGACTCAGGTGGGCGGCGCGCTCCGCATGGTTTACCGCGGCAACTGGAAACTTTTCATGGAGAACGCGGTCGACCTGGTTCATCCCGGGTTTGTCCATGCCAGTGCGGTGGCCGCGGCGCGCTCAGATCGGGAGGCGGCGTCGCTACCTGGCGTGACAGGGCAGGTGGTCCAGATGCAGCTCGCCAACGGTCTGCGACCGGCAGAGTGGGACGAGTTGTCGATTCATGGATTTGCCGGTGGTCATGTCAGCATGGACAGCTTCTATCGGCAGGGGGTGATTGCCGCCCAGCGCGATGACCCGGTATTCAAGCGCTACTTCGATGCCCTGGCGGGGGCGCACGGCGAGGTGCGAGCAAGAGAGATTCTGGCGATTGACCGATTCAATAATCTGGTGTGGCCAAATGTTTCAATCAATTCTCGTTTCCAGGCGATGCGAGTGGTTCAGCCGCTCGCTCCCGACCTCACCCAGGTGACCAGCTGGTGCTTTGCGCTCGATGGTGCGCCGGATGAGATGACCCGCCTCACGCTGCGCTTTCTTACGGCAGCGGCCTCGCCTGCGTCGTTGGTTGCCGCCGATGACCTCGAGGTGTTCGAGCGCTGTCAGCGCGGGTTCGCGGGGTTGGGCCCCGAGTGGCTGGACATCTCGCGAGGCGTGCTGCGCGATCGCGAGTCGGATTCCGAGTGGCTCGCCCCGGGCACCAGCGAAATGCCGATCCGGCTGCAGTTTGGAGCCTGGCGACGGTGGATGACACTCGCGAACACAGGGACTTCATGAGCCACAGCTCAGCGATGCTGAACCATGCAATCCGGCTGGTCGAGCACGAGGCGCGCCTGCTCGACGAGCGTCGCTTTGATGAATGGCTTTCGCTATTCGCGGACGACGCGTGGTACTGGATGCCGGCGTCTTGGGAGCAGCGCTCGCCCGATGATGCGCTTTCGCTTCTGTTTGAGGACCGGCGCCTGCTTTCACTACGGGTGAGACGGCTTGCGAGTCCGGTGATTCATGTGGAGCAGCCTCCGTCTCGGACCCATCACCACCTGAGCGCGCTCACGGCTGAGCCCACAGAGGAGGGTAGGATCGAGGTGGGTTCGCTGCAGCTGATTGTGATGGCCCGTGAATCTGAACAACGGCTGTTCAGCGCGCGCTGCGTGCATTGCCTGAGCGTTCGTCAGGAGGAACTCCGAATCACCTCGAAGACCGTGCGGTTGCTGGATTGCGACGCCGGGCATCGGGGGTTTGCAGTACCCCTTTAGGTCATCAAGGGCTGATTCCATATCATCACTCAAGGGAGACTCGAATGAAGCGTTTATTAACAGCAGTGGCGTTCTCGGTTGGGTTAGCGGGGACGGTGACAGCCCAGGAAGTCACCCTTCGTGCTGGGGTGTTTGTCCCAGTGAACACGGCGTTCGGCGAGATGTGCGGTCGGTTCGTGAACCAGCTCAACGCCGAGGCCAAGGGTACGGTCCAGATCCGGCTGGTGGGTGGCCCGGAGGCCATTCCCTCATTTGAGCAGGCCAATGCTGTGCGTAGCGGCGTGCTTGATGTGGTGTGCCTGCCGCCTGCCTTTTATGTAAGCGTCATGCCCGAGGCGGATTCGCAGATTCTGGCCACCACCTCCACCATCGATCAGAAAAAATCTGGCGCCTATGCAACCTTGCAGGCGGCGCATCGCCAGCGTATGGGCACTCACCTGCTCGCCTCCTACGGTGACGGTATCCGTTTTCATATCTTTACGAGCAAGCCAGTCGCCAAGGTGGAAGACCTGAAGGCGATGAAGCTGCGCACGACCCCAAACTACACGCCGTTCTTTCAGGCGCTGGGCGTGAGCCTGGTCAACACCGCGCCCGGCGAAGTTCAGCAGGCGCTCGAACGCGGGGTGGTTGATGGCTACGGCTGGCCGCTGATCGGTATCTTCGATCTGGGTTGGGGGGCATTTACACGCTATCGCGTTGATCCGGGTTTCTACACGGTCATCGTCAACGTTCTGGTCAATGACAAAAAATGGCAGTCGCTCATGCCGGCACAGCGCGCTGCACTGGAAAAGACCGCTGCCTGGTTCGATCAGGAAAACGTCAAGTGGGTGGCTGACAAGGTGGCGGCGGAAAGCAAGCGCCAGGCTGATGCAGGAATCCGCGCGGTGGATCTGGGTGGCGACTTCCGGAAGGGCGCCTACGAAGCCTACTGGAGCGAGATGATCAAGCGCGCGCCAGAGCAGACGCGTGCGCTGCGTCAGGTACTTGACCGTTGAACGGCTTCGGCACCACGGGCCCAGCCATGCCGACTGTGCAGCGAGCAGCATCGGGTACTGAGCAGCGGAGCCCGCTGATCGGCCAGCCGCTGCCGCGTCCGAAGGCGCGTCAGCTGGTGGCGGGGCGCGGCCGCTATCTCGACGATCTGCGGATCGCCGGCGCGTTGGCGGCCGCGTTCCTCCGTAGTCCCCATCCCCATGCCCGGTTGCTGGCGCTGGATGTGGCAGCGGCGCGCAGCGCCCCGGGTGTGGTGGCTGTGCTCACCGCCGCCGATCTGGGGCCAGTACTCAAGCCCTGGACTGCACGAATGCCCACGCTTGCCGCGCATCGGTCGGTGGAGCAATCTGCATTGGTGAAGGAGCGCGCGCTCTGGCAGGGCCAGCCCGTCGCGCTTGTGCTTGCCGAGACGGTGGCGCAGGCCGAGGATGCGGCCGCGCTGATCGGCGCTCATTGGGATCCGCTCCCCGCACTCGCGAGTGCCTCCGAGGCGCTCGCAGCCGATGCGCCCGTGCTTCATGCCGAGCTCGGTGACAACCTTCTGTTTCAGCATCGGATCGATGCAGGCCGCGATCACGCCCCGCCTGCTGTCGATCTTGAACGGCGGTTACGGTTCCCGCGCCACACCGGCGTCTCGCTCGAGCCCCGCGGCCTGATTGCCGACTTTGATCCGGCGCAGCAGCAACTCACCGTGTATGCGTCGACACAAGTCCCCCATCAGATGCGGGCGGTACTGGCCGCACAGCTGTCACTT
>JALREG010000160.1 GCA_023253905.1 Burkholderiaceae bacterium | reverse complement strand
CACCGGGCAACCTGGCGGGTGAGCGCGTGCGCTCAGTCGATCTCGATGCCTTTGGTGACTGTGGCCCACATGGCGCGCTCGGCGATGGCACGCTTTGACAGCGTCGCGCCATCGCCCGTCCAGAGCGTAAAGCCCAGATCTTCCAGCCGGCTGCGGATCTCGGCCTGCGCCAGGACACGCTTCGTGGCCTCGGTGACGCGCTGGGCTGCCGCATCGGGTAGCGCGGGCGGACCATAGATCGCCATCCAGCCGCCGACGTCAAAATCGGCCACCCCCGACTCGATCAGCGTCGGGACGTCGGGTAGCGAGCGGTTACGGGTCGGCGAGCTCACCGCAATCGCCCGGACACGACCCGAGGTGATCTGGGGCAGCGCGGTGCTGATGATGTCGAACATCATGGTGAGCTGACCGCCGATCACATCGGTCATGGCGGGCGCGTTGCCCTTGTACGGCACGTGCGTCATTTTGGTATTGGTTTTGATGGCCAGGAGCTCGGCCGCCAGATGGTTCGAGCCGCCGATGCCTGCCGAGCCGAAGGTAACCTTGCCCGGGTTCGCGCGAGCATGGGCGATCAGGTCGTTGAAGCCTTTGAACGGCAGGTCACGGTTGATCACCAGCACGTTGTAATAGCTCACCACGGGCGCAAGCGGCCGCAGGTCGCGCATGGGGTCAAAACTCATCTTGCGCATCACGTTGGGGCTGATGGTGACCGTCGGGCTTGCTGCAAACCAGAGGAGTGACGCGTCTGCACCTGCCTTGGCCACCAGGTCACCCGCGAGGGTGGCGTTGGCGCCGGGGCGATTCTCTACGACCACCGCGCTGCCCAGTTCGCGCGCGAGGGCGGGCGCAATGAGGCGTGCTGCGCCGTCCACGGGTCCGCCCGCGGGGTAGCCCACGATGAGGCGGGTGGCGGGCGCGGCAGTTTGCGCGCCTGCAATCGGCGCGGTGCTGCTCGCAATGGCCGCGCACAGGCCGATAGCGAGTGAGGGCAGGGCCCGCGACAGCGCGTGGCGCCGGGACTTCGAAGGCGAGCTTTTCATGGGGATGTCTCCTGCTGGAATGGGGATGGCGTTGTTGGGGCGCCTCAGGCAGTGTAGCGCCTGTTATCGCGCAAGGTAGACTTTCGATCCGCTCGCCCGCCCGGGGCGCAGGCGCACAAGGAAAATTCAGGAGATCCGGATGACCCGCCGCTTCGTCGACCTGTCGATTTTTCTCGAGAACGAGCCGCTGTCCGACCCGCGTCCGTTCAATCCCAAAATTCAGTACATCAACCACGAGCAGAGCTATTCGCAGATCGAGCCATTTTTCCCGGGGCTGCGAAAGGAAGACCTGCCCGATGGTCAGGGCTGGGCGGTAGAGAAGGTGGAGCTCATTACCCATAACGGTACGCATCTCGATGCGCCCTGGCATTTTCATCCCACGATGAACCATGGTGAGCGCGCGGCCACCATTGATGAAGTGCCGCTTGAATGGTGTTTTCAGCCGGGCGTCAAGCTTGATTTCCGCCACTTCGAAGACGGTTATGTGGTGACCGCTGCCGATGTTGAGGCCGAGCTCAAACGAATCGACTACACGCTGCAACCGCTGGATATCGTGGTGGTGAATACCCGCGCAGGGTCGCGCTACGGGAACGAAGACTACGTGACATCGGGCTGCGGCATGGGCTACGAGGCCACCATGTATCTGCTCGAGCGTGGGGTCCGGCTGACGGGCACGGATGCCTGGAGCTGGGACGCGCCCTTCGTCTACACCGCCGAAAAGTACAAACAGACCGGTAACGCTGCACTGATCTGGGAAGGGCACAAGGCGGGCCGGCATATTGGCTACAGCCATCTCGAGAAGCTGCACAATCTCGAATCGTTGCCGGCGCACGGATTTGTGATTTCATGCTTTCCGTTCAAGATCCGTGGCGCATCTGCGGGTTGGACTCGGGCGGTTGCGATTATTGACGACGGCTTGCTGGCTTCCACGCGGGCGCTGCAGGCACATACTGACCAGGCTGTGTGACCTGCGGGTCCGGCTGACAACATTCAAGGAGACTCTTCATGACATCGCGTTTCTCAAAACCGCACCCGGTGCGTCATTGTGTCAGCACTGGAGCCGGCCGCGCTGGCGACCGGGTGGAATCTGTCGGGCAAACTCGGCGCCGGCTGGTTGCAGGCACCGCGGGCGCCGCCGCCGCGTTATGGCTCCCCACCGGCGCCTTGGCGCAAGCCGCCTATCCCGCCAGGCCCCTTCGTATGATTGTTCCCTGGCCCCCCGGGCAGGCCACTGACCTCGCTGGTCGCGTGGTTGCCCAGGAACTGTCCAAGCTGTTCAACCAGCCAGTGGTGATTGATAACAAGGCTGGGGCGGGCGGCACCATCGGCACCGATGCAGTCGCCAAGTCGGAAGCTGATGGCTACACGCTTCTTGCCGCGTCGTCCGGTCCGGTGTCAGTGAGCCCGCTTATGACGCGCACGCCCTACGACCCCGAGCGCGATCTGCAGCCGGTGGCGATGGTCGGAATGTCGCCGTATGTTCTGGTCACGGGCCAGAGCTTCCAGGCGCGTGACATCAACGAACTCATCGCAAAAGTGCGCGCCGAACCTGGCAAGTACACCTTTGCCTCCTCCGGCACGGGTGCCACCGCGCACCTGATCGCGGAATCGTTTAACGCGGCAGTCGGCATCAAGGCGATCCATGTGCCTTACAAGGGCTCGTCGCCTGCGCTCACCGATGTCATCAGTGGCCGGGTCGACTACTGCATCGAAACCGCTGCCGCCACCATGCCGCATGTGAAGGGCGGACGGCTGCGCGCCTATGGTGTCTCGCTCAAGAACGGCAGCGAGGTGACGCCTGGTCTTGTGCCTTTTGCGAGCCTGTCGAACATACCCGGGCTCAAGGGGTTCGACATGGGTGCCTGGCTGGGCGTGATGGTGCCTGGTGGCACGCCGAAGCCCGTCGTTGAGCGACTGGCGGCGGCAGTGCAGAAAATCATGACCGCACCCGAAGTGCGTCAATCGTTCATGAATATCGCAGTGGAGCCTGACTACAGGCCAGGCGAGGCCTATGCCCGCTACCTGAAAGATATTCGTGAAATCTTCAGTACCGTGATTCGGACCAACAACATCAAGGTTGACTGAAGACGGAGGCGCGCCATGAATGCTTCAATCCCATCGTCGGTGCTCCAGATCTCACGGGCGTCCGATCTCATGGCGCTGCCGCTGCTCGAGAAGTGGGTGTCGTTTGCCACCGTGTCCCGCGATAGCAACCTCGAGCTGATTGACTGGACAGAGGCGCACCTGCGTGAGCTGGGTCTTGGCGACTTTCGCCGCACCTATGACGACTCAGGGCGAAAGTGCAACCTCTGGGTCACCCTGCCAGCGCGCAACGGTGAAACGCGGGTAGGGGGTCTCGTGCTGTCGGGTCATACAGATGTTGTGCCGGTTGATGGGCAGCCGTGGGACACCGAGCCGTTTCGGGTGGTGGAGGCAGAGGGTCGGCTGACTGGTCGGGGTGTGACCGACATGAAGGGGTTTGGCGCCACGGTGCTGGCGCTGGTGCCCCAGCTCCTTCGCCGGGGCCTGGATCGCCCCGTGCATCTCGCCTTCAGCTATGACGAGGAGGTAGGCTGCATCGGCGTTCGAAGGCTGATCGCTGACATCGTCGAGCAGGGCTACCGGCCGGCGGGCTGTATCGTGGGCGAACCCACTGGCATGCGGGTGGTGATCGCGCACAAGGGCAAGCACGCGTATCGCACGGTGGTTCGCGGTTTTGAAGCGCATTCGTCGCTTACACCACTGGGCGTCAACGCGGTCGAGGTGGCCTGTGAATTCGTGGCCCACCTCAAGTCCATGCACCGGCGGCTGGTCGCTAGCGGGCCGTTCGATACGCTCTACGACGTGCCGCATACCACCATCCATACTGGCGTGATCCAGGGCGGCACGGCCCTCAACATCATTCCCCGCCAGTGCGAAGTCATCTGGGAAATTCGACACCACCATCTGGACACGCCCGATGCGCTCTTTGAAGAAGCGAGCGCGTTTGCGCGGGCCATGGTACCCGCCATGCAGGCGGTCCATGCCGATTCGGGCATCGATCATGAGCTACGCTCGGTACTTCCAGGGTTCGCCACGGCCCCCGACAGCGAGATAGCCCGTCTCTGTTTCGAGTGTGCTGAACTCGACCCGGCAAGTGGTGTGGGCAAGGTGTCGTTTGGCACCGAGGCCTCGCTGTTTCATCAGGCGGGGATTCCCACCATTGTGTGCGGGCCCGGTCATATTGCGCAGGCGCATCAACCGAACGAATGGATTGCCATCGAGCAGCTCGCCTGGTGTGAGCGCTTCATGCAGCGGCTTGCGGACCGTGTCTGCGTGGCATAGCACCTCGCCATCGGCCTGATCAACCTCGTGATAAAGGATCGATTCACCATGGATCGTCGACTGTTTGTGTCTGCTGCCGCAGCCTCTGCCATGGCCTTTGTGAGCGGCAAACCCGCCGCGCAGGGCCGCACCGTTCGGGTGGTGGTGCCATTTGCCGCCGGCGGCGTGCAGGACATTCTCGCGCGCTCCATTTCCAATGAATTACGTGCGGCGCTGGGTCAGACCGTGGTGGTTGAAAACCGCCCGGGCGCGGGGGGCACGGTCGGCACAGGCGCAGTGGCTAAGTCAGAGCCCGATGGCACGGTGATGGTGCTGGCCGCGGCCAGCCACAATATCGCAGCCTCGCTCTATCCCAAGCTGGCCTACGATCCGCTTAAAGACTTTACCCCGCTCGCCCACATCGGTACGGCAAGCTATGTGCTGATGATTCACCCCAGTATCCCGGCGCGCACGGTGGCTGAGTACATTGCCTATGCCAAAGCCAATCCTGGCAAGCTCAACTACGCCACGGCGGGCAATGGTAGCGCCACGCATCTTTCCATGGCCTATTTCAACGGACTGGCTGGCATCGACGTGGTGCATGTGCCGCTCAAAGCAACTGGCGAAGCCATCAATGAGGTGATCTCGGGCCGCTCGCATGCGGTGATCGCTGCCAGCATCGGTGCGCTCGCGTTTGCCAACGACAGCCGGCTTCGGCTTCTGGGTTCGACCTCCCCCGAACGAAGCAAATTCCTGCCGACGCTTCCTACCATCGCTGAGAGCGGGCTACCCGGGTACCAGTTTGATTCCTGGTTCGGGCTGTTGGGGCCGGCGGGCATCCCGTCAGCTGAGGCGGACCGGATCAATGCCGCCATCGGACAACTGCTGCGCGATCCTGCGATTCTGGAGCGACTCGATCGTCAGGGCGTTGAGCCCCGGGCGATGTCGAACGCAGAGTTCGCCCGACTGCTGGCAGCGGACGCTAAGCGGATGGCGTCAGTGGTGAAGACTTCGGGCGCGAAGATCGACTAGCCAGGGAGGGGCTGTCGCCTGGCCACCCATTGGCACTCAGCTGGCATCCGGCTGTTTTGAGGGCGCCGCGTTGCTGAATGCAGGCAGGGACATGCACTCGCGCTCGATCTCGAGAAGCCGTGGCCAGCGGTTCAGATCAACCGCGAAACGGCGGGCGCTTTCAATCTGCGGCACCAGATACACATCGGCGAGCGTGGGTTGGTTGCCCCA
>JALREG010000148.1 GCA_023253905.1 Burkholderiaceae bacterium | reverse complement strand
GGCCTGGTGAAACTCGATGCGATGGAAAATCCGTATCGACTCCCGGAGGCGCTTCGCGCTGCGCTCGCCACCCGGCTCGCCGACGCGCTCATCAATCGCTACCCCGTGCCCTCCTATTCGGGACTCAAGCAGGCGATTGTTACGCGCCTGGGTGTGCCAGTCGGCTACGACGTACTGCTCGGTAATGGATCCGACGAACTGATCACCATGCTCTGCGTGGCCACGGCCCGGCCCGGCGCCGTTGTGCTTGCGCCGGTGCCTTCTTTCGTGATGTACGAGGTGTCGGCAAAACTTGCCGGCAGTCGGTTTGTTGGCGTCCCACTCGCCCCCGACCTCTCGCTCGATCTCCCCGCCATGCTGGCGGCAATCACCCGTCACCGTCCGGCGATCGTGTTCCTCGCCTATCCGAACAATCCCACCGGTAACTGCTTCGAGGCCGCGCAGATCGAGGCCATTCTTCGTGCTGCACCCGGGCTGGTGGTGCTCGATGAGGCCTATCAGCCGTTTGCACGCGACAGCTGGATGCCCAGGCTTACCGCGTATCCCAACATGCTGGTGATGCGTACGCTCTCCAAGCTCGGACTTGCCGGTCTGCGACTGGGCTACCTGTCTGGTGACGCCCGCTGGCTTGCCGAACTCGACAAGGTCCGCCCGCCTTACAACATTGGCGTGCTCAATGAGGTGGCGGCCGAGTTTGCGCTCGAGCATCTGGCGGTGTTTGATGCGCAGGCGGCCGATATCCGGGCCGAGCGCGAACGGCTTTATGCGGCCTTACAAACGGTCGCGGGTGCACACCCGATCGCCTCCCATGCCAACTTCCTTCTGGTGCGGGTTGCCGACAGCGCTGCCGTGCAACGCCGCATGCGTGAGCGTGGGGTGCTGGTAAAGGACGTCGGTAAAATGCATCCTCTCCTTGCCAACTGCCTGCGGGTGACGGTGGGCGCGCCGGATGAAAATCAGGCGATGCTGGCGGCGCTGGCCGATGCGCTGAAGTCGCTGCCAGCCGCACCTCCCGTCGCTGCAGCGACCATCTCCGTTGCCCCCTGAGCCTGACCGTCGCGAGCCCATCGATGCGAACCGCCGAAGTCACCCGCAATACCGCCGAAACCCAGATCCGTGTGTGCGTCAACCTTGACGGCACGGGTCAACAGAGGCTTGCCACCGGCGTGCCGTTCCTCGACCACATGCTCGATCAGATCGCCCGCCATGGCCTGATCGATCTCGAGGTTGAGGCGAAAGGTGACCTTCACATTGACGGGCATCACACGGTGGAAGATATCGGCATCACGCTTGGCCAGGCGTTTGCCCGCGCCCTGGGTGACAAGCGCGGGATCCGTCGCTATGGCCATGCCTACGTGCCGCTTGATGAGGCACTGTCGCGTGTGGTGATCGACCTGTCGGGTCGGCCCGGGCTGGTCTGGCAGGTGGAGTTCCGGCGCGCCATGATCGGCACCTTCGATGTCGATCTGGCCCATGAATTTTTCCAGGGCTTTGTCAACCATGCGCTCGTGACCCTGCATATCGACAACCTGCGCGGTGATAACGCCCATCATCAGTGTGAAACCGTCTTCAAGGCATTCGCGCGTGCTCTCCGGATGGCGATCGAGGCTGACCCGCGTCTCGAGGGCCGCATTCCCTCCACCAAGGAGGCGCTCTGAGTGACGACCATCGCCGTCGTCGACTATGGCATGGGCAACCTTCGCTCGGTGGCGAAGGCGCTCGAGCATGTCGCCCCGAAAGCGCGCGTCATCATCACGGGTGAGGCGGCGGCCATCGATGCTGCTGACCGGGTGGTCTTCCCGGGACAGGGCGCCATGCCCGACTGCATGCGTCATCTGGCGGAGTCGGGCCTGCGCGAATCGCTTCTGCGGGCCGCGGCCACCCGGCCGCTCTTTGGTGTGTGCGTGGGTGAACAGATGCTGTTTGATTGGAGTGCCGAGGGCGGCACACCGGGGCTTGGCCTTCTCGCCGGCAAGGTGTTGCGCTTTCCCGACGATGTCATGCGCACCGCCCAGGGTGCCCGCCTCAAGGTGCCACACATGGGCTGGAACCGCGTAGAGCCCACTGGCGGACACCCGCTCTGGGAGGGTATCGCCTCCGGCTCGTTCTTTTATTTCGTGCACAGTTTCTTTGCTGTGCCCGACGATCAGCGGGTCATCGCCGCCACGTCCGAGTATGGCCTTCGCTTTACCTGCGCGGTTGCGCGGGATAACATTTTCGCTACTCAGTTCCATCCCGAAAAAAGCGCGGCCAACGGTCTCAGGCTCTACGAAAACTTCGTCAGCTGGAATCCTTGAGGGCGTCGGGCCCCGATTCCCCCACTTCCGCGCCAACCAACCCCCTTCTTCCAATGCTGCTGATTCCCGCAATCGACCTCAAGGACGGCCGCTGCGTGCGGCTTCGACAAGGCGACATGGACGATGCCACCGTGTTTGCCGATGACCCCGTTGCCGTGGCGCGCACCTGGCTTGAGCGCGGCGCACGCAGGCTCCATCTGGTGGACCTCAATGGCGCGGTGAGCGGCCGACCGCGCAATGAAGGCGTGATCCGCCAGATCCTCGATGAAATCGCTGGCCGCATCCCGGTGCAGCTGGGTGGCGGCATCCGCGACCTGGACACCATCGAGCGCTATCTTGATGGCGGACTGTCCTACGTGATCATCGGTACCGCTGCGGTCAAGAATCCTGGGTTTTTGCATGACGCCTGTGGCGCGTTCCCCGGACAGATCATCGTCGGGCTCGACGCGAAGGATGGCCGGGTGGCCACCGACGGCTGGAGCAAACTCACCAAACATGATGTGGTGGACCTCGCCCGTAAATTCGAAGACTACGGCGTCGAAGGCGTGATCTATACCGACATCGGTCGCGATGGCATGCTGACTGGCGTCAATATCGACGCCACTGTGCGGCTCGCGCAGGCGCTCAAGGTGCCGGTGATCGCCTCAGGCGGCATCGCGGGCATCGAGGACATCGATCGCCTTTGCGAAGTCGAGGACGAAGGCGTGGAGGGCGCAATCCTCGGGCGCGCGCTCTACGAAGGCAAGCTTGACTTCGCCGCGGCGCAGCAGCGCGCCGATGAGCTGAACGGCTGAGCCGCGCGTGCTCACCAAGCGCATCATCCCCTGCCTGGACGTCACCGCAGGCAGGGTCGTCAAGGGCGTGCGCTTTGTTGAACTGCGTGATGCCGGCGACCCGGTCGAGATCGCCCGCCGCTACGATGAGCAGGGCGCAGACGAGCTCACCTTTCTCGACATCACTGCCTCGAGCGATGATCGCGACATCATTCTGCATGTCATCGAATCAGTGGCCGATCAGGTCTTCATTCCGCTCACCGTGGGCGGCGGTGTGCGCGCGGTCGAAGACGTGCGCCGCCTCCTCAACGCAGGCGCCGACAAGATCTCGATCAATACCGCGGCCATCCAGAATCCGCGGCTGGTTGCCGATGCCGCGGGTCGGTTCGGCTCGCAGTGCATCGTGGTGGCGATTGATGCCAAGGCCGATGGCCCAGGGCGCTGGCAGGTTTATAC
>JALREG010000139.1 GCA_023253905.1 Burkholderiaceae bacterium | reverse complement strand
TGCCTTCGATGTACTGCATGCCGATGGCGTTGTGCTGCTTGCGAATGTGAATGGGGTCTACCTGGGCGATCCATCGATCGAACCCCTCTTTGAAGAGCTCGATCGTCGGCATGCGGTGGTGTTCGTTCATCCTTCACAGCTGCCTGCACCGCCTGTGCCCGGCATTCCCCCGTTCGCAGCTGATTTTTTGCTCGACACCACACGCGCCGCCATCAATATCGCCCGGTCGGGATGGCTAGAGCGATTCCCGAATGTCCGCATCATTCTTTCGCATGCGGGGGGCTTCGTGCCCTTTGCAGCCGAGCGAATCGCACGAACCTGTTCAGCCCATAACGACTACGCCCACGGCATTGAACGCCTGCGCCGCTTTTACTATGACACTGCGCTCAGCAGCAGCCATTACGCGCTGCCTGCGCTTCTGGCGTTCGCCCAACCGGATCATGTGTTCTTCGGTAGCGACTATCCGTATGCACCTGTCGAGCGCGGCGCGCACTTTGCTGAGTTGCTCGATCGCTACGCCCTCAGCCCAACCGAACGGCAGGCGATCGATCGGAGCAATGCCCTCAAGCTGTTCCCCAGGCTGGGCTGACCGCGCCAGGCTCGGCGTCGCGCGATCGCCGGAAGCCCAGTCCGCCGATTGACCCTCCTGTCAGAGGATGTTTGACGGACCCGTGGTCTGGGGCTCGCGCTATCCTCTTTCGCATGCGACCGACTCTGAGCGTTTTTTTCGACGGGTCCTGCCCCATGTGTGTCCGCGAGGTGGCGGTCTATCGAAGACAGTCTCCCGCCGACATTGTCTGGAACAACCTGTCGCAGCCCGGGCTGAACATTCCTGGCGACCGAGCGGGCTATCGCCCCGACCCGGCAACACTCATGCGGCGCTTCCATGTGTTCAGCAGCGAAGGGCGCTGGCTGCATGGAGCGCCGGCCTTCGCGCTGCTCTGGGCGCGACTCGGGCGACCGTGGCGACTGCTTGCGCTGATCGGCAGACTGCCCGGCGGCCTCTGGGTGATGGATACCGTGTACGCGATGTTTCTTCGCATACGACCTCACCTGCAAGCGTTTGTTCGTCATCGGGTGCGTGAGGAGCAGCTTCCGGCTCAGATGATTCCGGCGCTTCGCTCAGACCATGCTGGCGAGACCGGCGCGGTGTGGATCTACCGAACGATGCTTGCCCTGCAACGAAACCCCGGTCTGCGCCCGCTTCTTCTGGAGCATGCTGCACAGGAACGCGAGCACCTGAACACCTTCAACGCGCTGCTGCCGTGGCGCCATCGCAGTCGGCTACTGGTGCTCTGGCGGATTGCCGGTGCAGTCACGGGGGCGGTTGCAGCGCTGGGGGGGCGGCGCTGGACGCTCGCGACGATCGCCGCAGTCGAACGGTTTGTTGACCGTCATTACCTCGAACAGATCGAGACACTTCAGCTGTTGACCGACGCACGGATCGGCGATACGGCCGCTTCCAAGCCAGCGCTCCACGACTGCAGCACTGGGTGGTGCGCACCCGAGAACCCCGCTGCACAGGACGAGCGGCTACGCGAGCTGCTGGCGCTCCTCGTGTCCTTTCGGGATGACGAATGCCGGCATCGCGACGATGCAACGCGCGCGCTCGACGATCACAGGGCCCCGGGTCTGACTGACCAGGCGTCGCAACCAGCCACGCTGGGCGATCGCGCACTGTCCCTGTGGTGCATGCTGGTGGAGCGCGGCTCGGCGATTGCTGTGCGGGCGGCCAAGGCAATCTGATCGGTGCGGGCAAGTCCCCCCGCGCGCGTCGCTACAGTCGGTACACCTCGGCCGCTGTGCCGCTGAAGATTCGAGCACGATCGGCAGGCGCGAGGTCACGGGTGATTACAAACATCGCACTCAGGATGTCGGCGTAGCTCGCCACCAGTCCGTCAACGGGGAAATTGCTCGCCCACATGCAACGCCTTGCGCCGAACAGGCCGATGGCTTCGCGCACGATCCAGCCGTTGAGTTCTGGCGTCCATCTTGCGCCCGGCACGCAGATGCCTGAGAGCTTGACCCGGATGTTCGGCGCCTGGGCGAGTCGCGACATCGCCGCATGCCAGGCCTGTAACGCCGCCTGGCTTCGGTCGGCGGGCAGTCCCAGGTGATTGAGGATGATGAGCGTGCCCGGAAATTCGGCGGCGAGTTCGCAGGCGTCATCCAGATGCCACCAGGGGGTCTGCAGTTCGAAGTGAAGGCCGCTTTCAACCAGATGACGGTAGCCCACGCGCCAGCGCGGACAGCGCATCGATCCGGCGATCTGGTGCCCGGCGGTGTAGTCCTGCGGGTGCGCCACCCCACGCGGCTTGTGACGGATGCTCCTGACCAGAGGCCAGGCCGCTTGAGCGAAGATGATGTCGCGTGCGTCGTCGCGGTCGAAAAACGCAGCCGCTGACATAGCCTGCGGCAGGCCGTCACGTTCGGCGATCTGATGCACCCAGCGGGTTTCACGAAGCGGGTCAGCCGGGTCGTGTTCGGCCTCCATATAGACCGTCGCTACGATATTGAATCCTGCTGCATCGGCGCGGTAGTGCGCAGGCAGATAGTTGCGTCGCAGGGGGCGGCTGTCACCATAGCGAAAAGCCGGGGGCGGCTCCTCGCGCAGCCAGGGGTGGTGATTGGCATCCAGGTCCCAGATGTGATGGTGGGCATCAATGACCGCGATGTTTTCTGCCCCAGAGATCTGCGCTGCGGCAAGCGCCGCGTCGGAATGAGTGTGCAAGGATCTTGCTCCTTCAACCTGAGCCGGCGGAACTCGAGTGGGACGAACGCCGCAGTCGCTTTCCCACCCACCGCGCAAGCGGCAGCAGCCAGACAATCAGCGTGAACACCGCGAGCGCAGTGGCAATCGGCCGCTCGAAAAACCGCGTGAGATCACCCTGTACCTTGATGAGCGATGTCATCAGATGTTCTTCGACCAGACGTCCCATCACCATGCCCAGTACCACTGGGCCCACCGGGTAACCGTGGTGCTCCATCCAGTAACCCACCAGACCGCAGATCAGCATCACGCCGATACCAAACACATTGTTGTCGACGGCGTAAGCCCCCACGCAGGCAAAGAGCAGGAGGGGCGCCATCAGAACCTGACGCGGCATTTTCAGAATGGGGATCGCCACGCGAATCGCAATCCAGCCAAGGGGAATCATGAGCAGGTTGGCGATGAAAAACGTGGTGAACACCGCGTAGAGCACGTGCGCGTTTTCAAGAAATATCGAGGGCCCGGGCGTGACGTTCTTGAGATAAAGCACCGCAATCGCGATAGCGGTGATGGTGTCGCCAGGTATGGCGAAGACCAACGCTGGAATCCAGGCGCCTGACAACGCGGCGTTATTGGCGCTGGTGGAATCCACAATACCCTCTACGCTGTCCCGCTCCCAGGCATGGGGATCACGCGTGAGCTTTTTCGATACCGCGTAGGCAGTCCAGGCCGCGGTGTCGGCGCCTGCCCCCGGCAGCGCGCCGACCGCAGTGCCGAGTGCGCTTGACCGGATGAAATTCCAGCGCCAGTGCCAGACCGCGCGCAGCATGCCGGAAAAGATGCTGCCTGCCTGCGTGATGGGCTGCCCTCGCACCGATGCACCGCCCAGCATGGTCCGAAGAATCTCCGGCAGCGCGAAAAAGCCGATCAATGCGGGAACGAATGGAATGCCGTCCAGCAGATCGGCTTCGTCGAACGTAAACCTGGGAAAGCCTGAGGTGTAGTCGCGCCCCACCGTGGCGAGCAGGAGTCCAAAAGCGAGGGCGGCGAGGCCCTTCGCCACGTTGTCGCCCACCACGAACACGGCGCAGGATAAGCCCAGGATGGCAAGCCAGAAAAACTCGAACGAAGACAGCTGTAATGCGTAGTCGGCGAGGAGCGGTGCGGCGGTCACCAGCACGATCGTGCCGAAGATGCCGCCCAGCGCCGAAAACACCACATTGATGCCCAGGATCTCCCCGGCGCGTCCGGCCATTGCGAGCCGATAAGACTGGTCGACGTACGCGGCGGAGGCAGGCGTGCCTGGCAACCGCAGCAGCGTACCCGGAATGTCGCCAGCGAAGATCGCCATGGCAGTGGCCGCCACGATGGACGCGATCGCCGAGACCGGGTCGAGGAACATGGCAAAGGGAACGAGCAGCGCAGTGGCCATCGTGGCTGTGAGGCCTGGGATGAAGCCCACCACCAGACCGAAGATCGACGACACGACGATCGTGAGCAGCACCTCGGGTTGTCCCACCATCGTGAACGCGCGCAGCAAGGCGTCCATCCAAAGCCTCGCGGAATCAGTAAGGAATGAAAGAAAGCGGCCCGCGTGGCAGCGGCACGCGAAGCAGCATGGGGAAGAGCACCCAGGTCAGCACAGCGATCAGCAAGCCGCCCAGCAGGCACCGCCACCAGCGTACCCGGCCGACGGCGAGGAGCGCGGTGCCGAGCGCAAACGACAGGATTGGCCAGCCGATGGACTCCCATCCCAGGAGCAGAACCGCAGGCGCGAGTGCGTAGACCGACGCAGCAAACCGGCCCTCGCGCGTTGCCGCGGTGGCATGCTCGCCCGAAGGTTGGAGCGCCACGCCCAGCGAACAGGCGGTGAGCACCCAGCCGAGAATCGCCGGGAACAGCCCGGGCCCGTAGGCCTGCCCGGGCACGGGCGGGAAGTCGCGCGAAAACCAGATTGCCGCAACACCCAGCGCCGCCACCGGCAGAGCCGTGCCCAGGCGGCGGGCGAGGTCAGCCACGCGCGAGGCCAGCGTCGCGCAGCAGGCGCCCGTAGGTGTTCAACTGCTGCTCCAGGATGGCCTCCCAGGCGTCGGCCTTGCGATTGATGGCGCGGATCGTGCGCTGCTTCAAAGCGGCCTGGAAGTCGGCATTGGCGTGCGCTTTGGCGAGCGCGTCGCTCAGACGGGCGGTGACCTCGGCTGGTAAGCCTTTGGGAGCGCCCATGCCATGCACCACGGCGAAGGTCCAGTCCGAGCCGGTAGCCTCTTTGAGAGTGGGAATATCGGGGAACTGTTCGGCGCGTGCATCGCCCATGAGGCAGAGCGTGCGCACCTTCTTCGCTTCGAGCAGGGCGCGTGCCTCGGCAAGCGACGAGGTGGAGAACTCGGACCCGCCCGCAGCGACGTCCTGATGGCCCAGCGTGCCGCCCTGCGCAGGCACCCACACCACCGAGCGCGGGTCCATCTTGAGGCTATCCATCATGCCCAGGAAGCCGACGTGCCAGTTGACCCCGGGCGCTGCGCCGGTACCGCGTAATTTGCCCGGCTGCGCCTTGATGGCAGCCAGCAGTTCGCCCACGGTTTTCCAGGGTGCGCCCTCCTTGACGGTGACGCTGCCCAGAATCTCGTTGGTCTGGCCGATCTTGGTGAAGTCGCGATGGGTGAGTTTTGACTGGCCCAGATGCGTGTAGAAAGACAGATCGTTGGTGATCATGCCGATGGTGTAGCCGTCAGGCTGAGCGCGGGCGATCGCATCATGACCGGTGACGCCGCCGCCGCCCGCCCGGTTCACGACATTGATGGTGGCCTTGAGTTCGCGCTCCATGATGGGCGCGAGCGTGCGCGCAACGATGTCGGTACCGCCGCCTGCCGGATACGGCACGATTAGTGTGATGGGGCGATCGGGCCAGGCGGCCATGGCCTTGCCGCCGATTGCAAAGGTGGCGATACCGGCACTTGCGCGAAGCGCATCGCGACGTGAAAACGATGAACTCATGGGACTCCTCCTCGGGTGTTGTTCGTGCGCGCGGGGCGCTTGTTCTCGATCAGCGGGTTGTTTGCTCGCGAACCCGCTCAGGCGGATCGAGGGTAGTGGATTCGCCGTGTGACGTCCAGCGTCCAGATCGAGATTCAAGAGGCGCCTGAAGCAGGGCGCCGGTTGACTGGAGAGCGGGGCGGGGTAGCGGGGCGGGGTAGCGGGGTGGGGCGGCGGGGTGGGGCGGCGCGTTCGCGACGGTCGCCCCACGGGGCGGATTAAAGCGCCATGGGGTTGGTCTGCGCCTGGGCGATCGCAGCCTGGTGCTCCCAGGGGAGAAGCGGCATCACCTCGAAAGTGGCCGGCACACACTCCTGCCACTGGTTGACGAGCGCATGAACGCGTTCGAGCGAGTCGACTTCAAAAATGATGACTGCGCCCCGGCCGAGCTTGGTGTAAACATGCTTGGCCGTACCGCTTTTAATCAGAGGGTCCAGCCAGGCCCACCACGCCTTCTGATTGGCGCGGGCCTCGGACGGCTTTTCGGGGCGCGGGGTGCTGATCACGAGAAAATGCATGGTCATATCCGTCAGAGTTGAAATTGCTTGAGACCGGCGCGGGGCCAGTCGATCTCGACCAGGCGGCCTGCATAGGACTGGGTGACATAGGCCTTACGAAGCCCTTCGCCGCCGAAGCAGACATTGGTGATGTGCGTATCACCCGGAACCGGTACGAAGTCTGCGCTACCGTCGGTGGGGTGGCAACTGGTGATTCCGCCGCGATCGAGGGTGGCCACGGCAATCCGTCCGTCCGCCTCGACAGCGAGCGAATCGAAACGCGCATAGCCGGGCCACTGATACACCAGGCGGCTGCCATGCGGTGAATCGGGTGATGCCGTGGCCGGCTGGGCCAACTCACCTGGCCCCTTGAGCGGCCAGGCCCACAGGCGGGCGGATTCGGTCTCGGCGACATAGAGCGTCTTGCCGTCAGGAGAGAGGCCGACCCCGTTGGGCTTATGAATCGGGAAGATCAGTTCACGCACTGATGATCCATCGGCTTTGGCATAACAGACGCTGCCTCGGTCCCAGTCGCGGTGTCGGGTCTTACCGGGGTCGGTGAACCAGAAGCCGCCGTGGGCATCGAAACAGAGATCATTGGGCCCGCGGATTTTGCTGTCGCCGACGCGATCGTAAAGACGCTCGACCTTGCCGGTAGCGAGGTTCACGCGCTCGATTCGGCCGGTGTCGTAATCATCGGGTGTGCCGTGGGTGACCCAACGGCCGTCGGGTCGCTGACGAAAGGCAAAGCCCCCGTTGTTGCAGACGTAGGCATGGCCGTCGGGCCCGATGGCGGCGCCGTTGGGGCCGCCCCCCAGTTCGGCAACCACTCGCTTGCGTCCATCCAGCCAGATCTGGGTGAGTGTTCGCCGCCGGATCTCAACCACCAGCAGACTGCCATCACCCACCCAGACAGGGCCTTCCGGGAACCACAGATCTTCTGCAACGACACGCATTAATTCGCCTCCTTGTTGGCGGTGGGGGATGCGTCTGGATCGAGTTCGCGCAGCTGTGATGCGCGCTGGCGCGCTGCGCTGATCAGGAACGCCCAGTCATTTCCCGCAGTGATAAATCGGATGCCCTGACCGATTGCTGCCCGAGCCACCTCAGGAGATCCACCCAGTCCGCCGGCACCGGGCGTTTTACCGTGACGCCGGCAGGCGGCAACTACCTGGTCATAGGCGCGTGCGAGCCTGGGATGGTCGAACTGCCCGGGAATGCCCATCGCATCGCAAAGATCATTGGACCCGATATGCAGAACGTCAACACCCGGAACCGCGGCGATCTCGTCGGCGCGCTCCACCGCTGCCGGTGTCTCGAGCATGCAGACCACCATCGTGTTGGCGTTGAGCAGGCTTCGGACCTGCGCGGCCGGTAGCGACTGATAGTGAAAGTGCGGCCAGCTACCCGCCACCGAGCGTTCGCCCAGCGGCGCGAAGCGCGCGGCTGCGACCACCGCGCGGGCTTCCTCGGCAGACTCGATGTGCGGTGCCACGATGCCCAATGCACCTGCGTCGAGGATACGGGTGATTGCCGATGCCGATAGCCCCGGGACACGAACCAGCGGTGTGACGCCGATATTGGCGGCAGTGATGCAAATCTGTGCAGCTTCAGATTCCGAGATCACTGCATGCTCGAGATCGACATAGACGGCGTCGTAGCCGCAGGTGGATGCAGCGAGTGCGATGTCAACCGATCGCACCTGCTTGACGATCATGGCCAGGCCGAGTCCGCCTCGCCGCAGGCGCTCGAGCAGCCGATTACGAACGCCAGAAGGCGTCACGCCGGGAGAGGAAGTCATGAGTGCCTCGTCGATTCAAACGCAGCCGCTTGCGCCGGCCACACGATCAGATCCGCCGGTGCGATGGGCGCGCCGGACAGAAATCGCAGAATGTTGCCAATGGCGTGACGCGCAACATTTTCAACGTTATCGAAGACGCCGCCACCGATATGTGGGGTGGCCACCACCTGGTCCAGCTGCAGCAGCGGATGGTCAGCTGGCGGCGGCTCCTGCGCGAAGGTATCCAGGCCCGCCCCGCGCAGGTGTCCGCTCTTGAGTGCACGCACGAGCGCCGCCTCGTCGATCAGCTCACCGCGGGCGGTGTTGATCAGAATTGATCCCCGCTTCATGGCGGCCAGTGTGTCGGCGTTTATGAGGTGCTCGGTGGCGGGGGTAGCCGGTGCATGCAGGCTCACGATATCGCTTTGCTCGATCAATGGTGCGAAATCGACATAGCGCACCCCAAGCTCCGCCTCGAGCGCGGGCGGCGAGCGAACCGTGTCGTGATAAATCACCTCACAATCGAATCCGCGAAGCCGTCTTGCCAGCATTCTCCCGATGTTGCCGAAACCGATCAGGCCAACCGTCTTGCCACTGATCTGAAAGCAGACTTCGCGCATTTCCGCTTTCAGCCAACGCCCCTCCCGCATGGCGCGGTCGACCTGTGCAATGCGTCGGTAAACCCCCAGCATGAGCGCAATGGCCAACTCAGCAACCGGGGCGGCATTCGACCCCGCCGTGATGGCGAGCGGAATGCCTCGCGCCCGCACGGCGCTCACATCGATGCGGTCTACACCGATGCCCCACTTCTGAATGAAGCGAAGCCGATGGGCGCGATCAAGCATGGGTCCGGTGATGGCAGCCCAGCCCGGCAGTGCGATGTCGGCGCGCTCGATCAGCCCATGTTGCTCGGCATCGTCATAGGAATTGGCAAAGCAGAGCTCGAGCTCATGTTCAGTCTGGTGACGGACAACCGTACGTACCACTTCGCGAACGGCTGGCGCCCAGTTATCCAGGCAGGCAACAACAACGGACACGCCACTCTCCCCGAGGGTAAGGATCAGATATCAATACTCATCATGAGACTGCTCAGTGATTTGCCGTGAGCATCTTGTGCAAGGGAGCGGGTCACTCCGCCACCGAGCGCGCCCTCGATCACGAAATTGAGGGCTTTGAGGCGCGGCAACTCATAGCGGCGCACTGGCCCGGTGGCGATATGCGCGAACGCCTGCTGCACACGCTGGGCAGTGAGCCGGTCGCGGATGAGCAACCATCCGGCAGCGTCGAATGCGATCACCGAGATGTTGGAGGTATTCCCCTTGTCGCCCGCGCGCCCGTGGGCAATCTGATGAAGCGCTGTCATGAGCGAAGCTCCGTGATCCGGACCTGGGGATCCACCTGCTCGCGCGGAATCAGGACCGACTGAACAGCAAGCACCTCTTTTACGACGGGGTCGGCGCCGCCACCGCCACCCCCCGGACCATTGACGTGCAGCGCGCGTGTTTCGAAGCCCACCGCTTCGGCTGCTTTTCTCGAATCGCAGCGCATCGCGATGCGAAGCCTCACCTCATAGGGTTCAACGCGCCCGCTACCCATGCCGTGCAGACTCGACATGCCGATGTAGTCGACACGCGTTTCCCGATAGGAGAACCCGCGATCGGCCAGACGCTGCTGCACGACTTCAGCCGCCCAGCGTGCACGATCGAGTGCATGCTCGCCAGCGTAGGAAATCTGGCCCTCGCCAATATAACCGTCGTCGTAGCCGACCGTGACTTTGTAGGTGGGGGTGCGTGGACGCGCACGAGCCCCGGTCATGCGGACCCGATCTGATCCCACTGAAAGCAGGTCAAGCGCGGTGATATCCAGAACGCAGTCGGGGGTGATGTAGTCAGCCGGATCGTGGATTTCGTAGAGCAGCTGCTCGGTGCAGGTGGCCACGTCGACCCGGCCGCCCGTGCCATCGAGCTTACCGATCACCACGCCGCCCTCGGCATCGATATCGGCAAACGGGAACCCCAGTCGGGCGAGATCGGGGACATCCTTACCGCCCAGGCGATCACCGAAACAACCGCCGCTTACCTGCGCGCAGCACTCAAGCAGATGACCGGCAGCGGTACCTGCAGCCAGGCGCTGCAGGTCGTTATACGACCAGCCGAAGTGATGCATCGCGGGCGCGAGAAAGAGCGAGGGGTCGGCCACCCGGCCAGTGAGCACCAGCCGGGCGCCGGTGGCGATGGCCCGGCACACCGCGTCTGCACCCAGATAGGCGTTGGCGGACACCATGGCCGGGAGCAGGGATTCGAGCGGCTCACCCGACTCCATGAGGCGCAGCTGAGGCTGGCCACGCAAGAGTTCTGACACATCGTCACCAGTGACCACCGCACAGTGAATATCGCCGAGACCGCAGTCGCGGGCATGCGAGCGGGCGAGCTCGGCCGCGCCGATCGGATTAGCCGCGCCCATGTTGCTCACGATCTTCACATCATTACGCAGGCATGCCGGCAGCACGGCCTCCAGGCGATCGAGCATGCGCGGGGTGTAGCCCTTGGACGGATCCTTTCTTCGGGTCTGGTTTTCGCGCGCCACAGTTCGCTCGGCGAGGCATTCGAAGACCAGATAGTCGATCGCGCCCCGCGCGGCAAGATCAGCCGCCGGCGCAATCCGGTCATCGGCGAAGCTCGAGCCAGCGCCAATACGAAGCGTTGCGGTTTTTGGCATACGCCGCCCCTTGAGGTGGGTCAGTCCATCCGGGCGCCTGAGGCGCGGGCCAGTCGCGACCACTTCTCGAGCTCGCCCGATAGAAAGCTTCGGAACGCCTCAGGTCCCCGGAAATCGGGCTCGAGTGCCTGCTTGCGAAGGCCTTCGACGAAGTCCGGCGTGCGCACCACGCTGTCGACATCACTCAGAATGCGCACCACCGCATCATCCGGAGTCCGGGCAGGGGCGAGCAGGCCATTCCAGGCGGAAACGTCGAAGTCGGCGATCCCCGCCTCACGTACCGTGGGGACCGACGGGAGCAGACTGGAGCGCTGCGCGGTGGTGACCGCCAGCGCCTTGATTCGTCCGCTCTGTATTGCGCCCAGAGCACTCGCAAGCGCCGGACAGGCAAGCGGAATCTGGTTGCCGATCACATCGGTCATCATCTGTGCAATGCCTTTGTAGGGTACGTGCGAGAGCGCAGCACCCGTCTGACTCTTCAGCATCTCCAGCGCGAGATGCGTGATGCTGCCGTTGCCGCCTGAGCCGTAGAGGATGGGCTTGTCGCTCTGTTTGCTGAGGGCAACCAGTTCGGGGATCGTGGAGGCGGGCAAGCCTGGGTTGGCCACGATCACGAGCGGCGCGACACCTACCAGTGCGATGGGTCGAAAATCGCGCTGCAGTTCGTATTGCATATCGCGATAAAGCGAGGGATTGATGGCAAGGTTGATGCCGCCCATCAGAAGTGTGTAGCCGTCAGCGGGCGCCTTTGCGACCGTTGCCGCGCCAATATTGCCACCTGCCCCCTGAACATTTTCGATCAGGACCGGTTGTCCCCACATGGCGGATAAGCGGGCGCCCAGCGCACGGGCAACCAGATCGGCAGCAGTCCCGGTTGAAAATGGCACGACCAGGCGAACCGGTCGGGACGGCCACGAGGTTGAACTTTGAGCCCGCACGGGGCCCACAGCGCCCATGAGTGAGGCGCCCAGCCCTTTCAGTACAAGACGTCGCATGACTTGCTCCCTGTTGTATCGCCCGGCGAGCGGTTCCGCCGGGGGGTACGGTTAGGATGTGGCTTTAAAATCAATCGACGGTCACGCCCAGCGCCTTGATCAGACGCGCGCTCGCCTCGATCTGCCGACCCAGAAATTCCGTGAATTCCTCGGGCGAGGAGGCGTAGACCACGTAGTTGCCCAGGCGCTCCATCACACCCGGGTCGGCAAGTGCCTTGCGGATCTCGGCGTTGAGTCGGGTAATGATGGCGGGCGGCGTACCGCCGGGGGCAACGACGCCAAACCACGACTGAAAATCAAAGCCCGGATATCCGGACTCGGCCACCGTGGGCACATCCGGCAGTCCCGGGAAGCGTTTGAGCGTAGTGACGGCGAGCGCACGCAGCCGGCCGGCCTCGATATGCTGGCGAACATTGGGCATGGCGGCAACCAGCGAGTTCAGTTGTCCCCCCAGGAGATCAGGCATCACGGAACCGCTGCCCTTGTAGGGCACGTGAAGCAGTTTCACCCCAGCCAGCATCGCGAGCTGTTCCGCAGCAAGGTGGTTCACCGTGCCGCTACCGGCTGAACCGTAGGTGATCCGCTCGGGGCTTGCGCGGCCGAGCTCCAGGTAGTCTTTCAGTGTGCGGGCGGGAAGTGAGGGCGTGACCACCAGCACATGCGGGTTACCTGCCACGAGTGATACCGGCGCAAGGTCTCGAACGGTATCGAATCCGGCCTTCGCGCCATACAGTGTGGGGTTGGACGCGAGGTTGTTGGTCTGCATCAGAAGCGTGTAGCCATCGGCTGGCGAGCGCGCAAGCACCTGGGTCGCGAGCAGGGTGTTACCGCCCGGCCGGTTCTCAACCACCACCGGCTGCTTCATGTTTTCGGACATTTTGGTGGCGAGTGCGCGGGCGAGGATGTCGGTGCCTCCGCCTGCGGTAAACGGCACCATCATCTTGATCGGGCGCGACGGGAAATCGCTTTGTGCGGCCGCGGGTTCAGCGACGAAAGCGGCGATACCGGTCGCAAGCGATGTGACGACTGCCAGTGCGGTTCGTCGGCTGAGCATAGTGTGGTCCATGGGTCTCCTCGCTTTATTTCGGGACGCCTGCTGATTGACGTCCTCGTTCAGACACGGGTTATGCGGCAGCCTGGAGCGGTGCCCCCTCGAGCATGATGCGATACAGGAAGCGATATTGAGCCGGGTCGTAGTCAGCGTTGGCCTGGTGCATGACGCTGCGGTTATCCCAGATCACCATGTCGCCCGCTCGCCAGCGGTGACGGTATTCGTAGCGCGATTGGGTGGCGTGCTTGTAGAGCTGGTCGATGAGCGCCCAGCCGTCGTCAGAAGGCAGCCCTTCGATGCCTTCCATCCGCCCGGTGTTGAGGTAGAGCGCGTGGCGGCCGCTATCGGGATGACGGATGACCAGGGGCTGGCTTGTCTGAGGAACCTTGGCACGCTCCTCGGCGGACAGTGCCGTCATCTTGCGCGGGCTGTGGCTACCCTCGTAGACATGAGGGGATCGAAGCGAAACGATCGTCTGTCGCAGCGTCTGGGGCAGATCGTCAAATGCTTTTCGAACGTCGACAAACTGCGTATCTCCGCCGGTATCCGGAAGATTGATTGCATGCAGTGTGGTGGCCTTGGGAGGTGCCGGATAGTTCGAGTGATCGGTGTGATAGTTCTCGCCCCGAACATGGAGTTTCCCGTCAACCAGGGGCAGGTCGCGGCTGGAGATCGTGCCGACCAGCGGGAGCTCGGGCAGGGTGAACTTGCGCAGCTGCTGCTGCAGGGCTTTACCGAAAATCTGAGCCGCTTCGAGAAATTCGGCGGGTGCGAGCTTCTGATCACGAATGACCAGTACCGCACGCTCAACCCAGGCGTCGTAAAGCCGTTGTCGCACGTCTGCAGGCTGGGGTTGGCGCAGGTCGATTCCGGTGACCTCGGCGCCCAGCGGGGCAGCGAGCGGTGTGATCGTCAGGGGCATGGCAGGATGAGTACGTTGGATTAAAAATGATTCCCGAAGTCTGTATCGACGCGTTTAAAGCGTGCAAATCAATTATCGCAACCATGCCATAAGATAAACTTATGCCATGACGCTCAAACAGCTGGAAACGCTTTACGCGGTCATGCGTGCTGGCAGCATCACGGGTGCCGCTCGTGAGCTCCATGTCACGCAACCTGCCGTAAGTGCAATCATCAAACATGCCGAGTTACAGCTTGGCATGAACCTGTTCGAGCGGGTCGGGGGCCGACTTCACCCCACGCCGGAAGCACTCGCGCTCGAGCCTGAGCTGAATGAGATTTTTGGTCGGGTACAGACGGTCACGCAGCTGATGCGTCAGCTCCGAGATGTCCGATCCGGCCGGCTGGTGGTAGCCGCGCCGCCCACCCTGGTGAGTGCCCTGCTCCCGCAGGCGCTCGCGGCGCTGCAGGCGGACAGCCCCAGGCTCGAGGTATCGGTTCATTCGCTACCCAACATGCTCGCCGTGGCACGGGTCGCACGCCGTGAGGCCGATATCGGTGTGGTCTACGAGCCCTTTACCGACGCGTCACTCCAAAGCCGTCCGCTCCTGGAATCACAAATGGTGTGCGCGCTGCCGCGTGGCCATCCGCTTGCGCGCCGACGCGCCATTGCGCTTGAAGAACTCGCGAACCGGAACGTGATCTCCACCGGACCTTCAACCCCGCTCGGGCGTCTCATTGAACAGACTTTTGCCGCGCATGGTCACGCACCGCCGCATGTGTGTATTGAGGCAAGTTCATCGCTTGCCGCCTGTCTCATGGTGAGCCGGGGAATGGGCCTCGCACTCGTTGACCGTGCAACCGAGCGCTGCGGAAAATTCGGCGAGTTGAGTTTTCGCCCGTTGTCGCCTGTCATTGCCGTGAGCATTCGCGCAATCTTCCCCGAATCGGGAGTGCGCTCTCGCCCTGCAGCAAAGCTGCTCGCGGTTCTGCAGCGGCAGGCGCAGGCGAACGGCTGAATGGCAGACTCTCGGAGTAAGTGACATGCATTCCCTTCCCAGTGGATACACTGCCTTGGTGATCGGTGCATCTGGCACGATTGGCCGCGCTTTTCAGCGTGCGATCACCGCTGACCCCGCCTGCGCTGGCGTCGTTGCGCTCAGTCGGTCAACGCATCCTGGGTTCGATCTGGGCGATCCTCACCAGTTCGCCGCAGCATTATCGGCACTCCCCAGCGACCTGTCGCTGGTCATCGATGCCACCGGCATCCTGAGTGTCGATCCTGCTGGCCCGGAAAAATCGCTTTCTGCGGTACAACCCCAGAACCTTCATCGCCTCATGCAGATCAATGCGGTGGGGCCACTCATGCTGCTTCGCGAGCTGGCGCCCCGGCTTGCCCGTGGGCGCTGCCTCTACGGAAAATTGTCAGCGCGCGTGGGCAGCATTTCAGACAATCGCCTGGGTGGCTGGTATAGCTATCGTGCCTCCAAGGCAGCCTTGAACATGCTGCTACAGACTGCGGCGATTGAACTGCAGCGGCGCCTCCCCGGCCTGGTGGTGGCAGCCATGCAACCAGGGACCGTCCGTTCTCCTTTATCGCAGCGCTTCGTGTCAGCCGCCACCGATACGGTGCCGCCCGACGAGGCCGCGCAGGGGCTTCTTGCCGCGCTCGATGCGATGGAGCCCGGGCCCGGTGCGCGGTTTGTCGACTACCGGGGGAAGGTGATCCCCTGGTAACGCGAAGCGTCGGGCCGGGCAGCCGGGTTGCTGCAGTCGGGTTGGCACGCGCCCGACCGCCCCGTTAACCCGCCAGCCCGCGTGCGGCCTGCACGCCCGCAATCAGCGCGACGATCGCGCCGGCAGTCAGGTGGAGCCTGAGCCTGCGCCACTCGGCTGGTAATCCCAGCGCCGCGAGGTGTCGCACATCGACCATGAACGCGAGCGCGGCGGTGGCAGCCAGGACCAGGCAGCCAGCGGCGGGTGGCATCAGAAAGCTTGCACAGCCCACGAGCGACGGCACGACGCTCCACAGAAAGAGCCGCCGACGCAGACTGTCGGCATGCTGGCTGGCCATCAATGCGATACCCCACGACACCGCACCCACAAAGCTGATGATTGACAGCCCATAGACCTGAAGCAGAAGCAGGCACTGGGCTCTGGAAGCGGGGTCGCGCAACAGCAGCCCGCCTGTCGCGAGCGCCGCAAACGGAATCAGGCCGCCATAGCCCAGCCATCGCAGCAGGGGGAGGAGTGAAGTCAGTCGGAGGTCGGTGGTCACGAAGCGCAGTCCTGGGAGCGTTGGCTGATCGCACATGCCTCGCACTCCGCTCCCAGTTCGATGCCTGCGATGGCGTCGAACTGGGATTCGAGCTTGCTCACGATGAGCGGATGGGCCGGCGCCTACGCAACCGTGCGATGCTCGCGGCGGAGTTTGAGTAAGGTCAGCGCGACAGTGTAGCCGGTACGAATCGGGTCAGGCACCGGAACCCGTACGCGCGCCGCTGCAGATTAGCCGTGGCGTTGATAGCCATGCACGGGTCTGCAGCCGCCTCCGTGGATCAGGCCTTTTCAAAGACCAGGTCGACACCGCCGTCGCGGTGCTCGAACCGGCCCATCACGGGTTCGTCCAGCACTGGCGTGTCCCCCACCCAACGGCCCAGTGCGCGCGGTCCTTCCTCCAGATCGACGGTCACCAGCGTGTAGGGGACCTCGGCTCGGAAGGAGGGATGAAAGGGATGATGGGCAACGGTCCAGCTGTGGATCCGGCCCCGACGGCTCGCCTCCCGCCAGGTGACCGCCTCAGAATGGCAGAGGCTGCACAGAAGGCGTGGATAGTGGCGCAGAACCCCGCAGTTTGCGCACTGTTGCAACACCAGCCGGCCCGCCAGAGCGGCTTCCCAGAACGGGCGCGACAAATCGGTGGGCAGTTGCGGCGGACGTGTAGCGATGTCATTCACGAGTGTTACTCCCTGCGAAGGATGGCAATTGCGCCATCACCCAGATCTCCGTAGCCGGTGACGAGCCCGATCTCGGCATGGCGCACCTGTGCGGCACCGCCATCACCGCGCAGCTGGCGCGTAAGCTCCACCACATGGTTGAGCCCCCACACATGTGCCTGCGACAGGAGCCCGCCGTGGGTGTTGGTGGGCAGCGCGCCGCCAAGCTTCAGACGGCCACCCGAGACAAAGGGCCCGCCCTCGCCGCGCTTGCAGAAGCCCATGTCTTCGATCTGCCGGATGACCGCGTAGGTGAAGCAGTCGTAGATCTCAGCTACATCGATATCGTCGTGCGTGACACCTGCCATGGCAAAGGCGCGCGGCGCCGCCTTGGCAATGCCCAGACTCGTGATGTCGGGGCGTTGCGTGATGGAACCTGGCGAATCAGGGTGTCCTGCAGCGACGCCCGCGATCAGCACCCGGCGATGTCGGGTGTCGAGCGCCCGCTCCGCACTGCTCACCACCACGGCCGCGCCGCCATCGCTTTCCAGACTGCAGTCGAGCAGCCGGAAGGGGTCCGCGATCATTCGCGAGGCACGGTGATCGTCAAGGGTGATAGGCTTGGTCATGAGGGCGTTGCCATTCAGGATGGCGTGCTCGCGACACGCGACCGCCACCTCGCCGAACTGCTCGACGGTGGTGCCATAGCGTTCCATATGCCGACGGGCCATTGGCGCATAGAGCTGCGCGGGAGCGCTTGCACCCATCGGGTGCTCAAACTCGGTCACATAGTGGAATTGCGGCATCGTGTGAATGCGGGCGCCCGCCTTGTTGCTGCCCGCCATGGCGCTGATGTTGCGCCCGAAGGTGATCAGCACGTGATGGCAGATACCGGCGGCAATCGCTGCAGCCGCGGCCTGCAGGGCCATCACGGGACTTGCGCCCCCATGAGGAATGACGGCCGAAAAGCGCAGGTCAGGGATCCCAAAATTTTCGATGAAGTCATCGGCGGTGCCGCTTACGATGCCGATCGGGATCACACCATCGATGTCTTTAGGTTGGAGCCCCGCATCGGTAATCGCCTTGAGGGAGGCCTCGATTTGCAGCTGAAAGGCGCTGCGGGTGGAGTGTCGGGTGTAAGCGGTTTCACCGATACCGGTGATACCGCTCCGATTGGACAGACTCATGCGAGACGCTCTCTGTCAGGAACCGGAGCTGGCATGGCCCGCGCCGGCTGCGGTGAGTTGAAGGTGTTCCGGGAGTCGCCCGGCAATGGTGAGTGTCATGCTACCGGTGCCATGGCTCACCGCGCCTGAAAAATCGGCACGCACGCCAACCGGTTGAATACGATGCCAGTGCTCTTTGTGGGTGCCATCCGGATAGACGATACGCGATGGGTGCGACACATCCCAGACATCGGTTTCCAGGACCTGCTCCCCGCGCCAGGCGCCCAGCCCCTTACCGTCCTTCCAGCCGCCGCTGTAGCCCAGCCCCTGCATGGCGATGGCCGCACCCCGCGCATCGAGCGAGAGTCTCAGCACGCGGCCGCCGGTGAAGGTGACGGTCACGGTGGCCGAACGAAAGCGGCGGGTCCCCTCATGAAGCGCCACGGCAAGCGCAATCGACTGGGCATGATGGACCGCTTCGGTATCGCGTTCGGTAACGGTGCCGGTGGTGTAGGGCGGGTCGTCGCCGCGGCCTGAAAAAAGCAGATGCCCGCTCATGGTGTCGGTCGAGAAAAACAGAAACGACATCACGTGACCTTTTTCGGTGAGCGGCGTGCGCGGGCCGGTGACGGGCTCCGGAACTCCCATGCCGCGCCGCACGCCCCAGGAGTGATCCCGGCAGGACCACCAGCGATCAAAGCCGATGCGTTCGCTGCCCACTACCAGTTCGCCGGCTTGCTGCGCGGCGGGCGCACCGAGGTGGCCGACACCGGTGTGGGCGAGCCCGGCTGGTCGCTGCAGGTGCCGGCCTCGGCCGAGATCGTGTTGGAGGGCCACATCCCCACGGCGCCCGAGGGCTACACCGGCACCAGCGAACACGGCGTGCCGCTGAAGTCGGTGGGCGGATACCTGCATGCGCTGGAAGGCCCCTACGGCGACCACACCGGCTACTACAACGAGCAGGACTGGTTCCCGGTGTTCCGAGTGGACCGGCTCACCATGCGGCGCGACGCCATCTACCACTCCACCTACACCGGCAA
>JALREG010000080.1 GCA_023253905.1 Burkholderiaceae bacterium | reverse complement strand
CGATGTCGAGCGCGATGCCCTGTTGGCTCAGGAGAGCCAGGGCCAGCTATTCGAGCTCGGTGAGCGCGAATCGCAAGCGCGTACGGCTGCCGAAGGTCTCTCGCGTAGCCTCAACGAAGCGCTCGCCAAGGTGCAGGGCTTGCGTAGTGAGCAGCTCTCGCTGGAAGAGAGACTCGAAGGTGCCCGCACGGATCGTGAGCGCGCACGCGCGGAGATGATGTCGGTTGAGGCGCTGCAGCGCGCGGCACTCGGTCAGGCCGACTCCAAGGCCGGCAATTGGTTGAAGTCCGCCGGTCTTGCCGATCGCAAGCGCGTGGCGGAATTGCTCTCGGTCGAGAGCGGATTTGAACGCGCCGTCGAGACGGTGCTCGGCGACTACCTCGAAGCCGTGTGCGTCGATGGTCTCGATTCGCTACTCGATACGCTCGGTGGCGCCGATCTGCTGAGGCGCGCCATGGGCAAGAAGAAGCCCGAAGAAATGGCTCAGCACCGTGGCCTCTTTGTGGATGGCGCCGAGAAAAAAGGCTATTCGGTCGATCTGGCCAACAAGCTATTCGACCTGATGGCGATGTTCGCCGAATACGGATTCAATAAATCGCATACCGCAGCCTATGCGGTGGTCACCTATCAGACCGCCTGGCTTAAGGCGCAGTACCCAGCCGAGTTCATGGCGGCTACGCTGTCGTCGGATATGGATGACACCGATAAGGTGCAGCTCTTTGTGGCTGATGCACAGCACATGGGTGTCCGGGTGCTACCGCCTGACATCAATCTGTCGGCCTACCGGTTCGAGCCGGTTGGCGACCGCGAAATTCGCTACGGCCTGGGTGCGGTGAAGGGCACGGGTCAAAACGCTGTCGAGTTGATCGTGGCCGCCCGCGCCGAAGGGCCGTTTCGCGACCTGTTCGATTTTTGCGCCCGGGTCGACCGGCGTCTCGTCAACCGACGCACCGTCGAAGCGCTGGTGAGGGCGGGGGCATTTGACAGCCTGGACCCTGACCGCGCCAAGTTGCTGGTCAATACGCCGCGGGCCATCGACGCAGCCGATGCTGCGGGGGCCGCCGTTGATCAAGCAAGCCTCTTTGGCGAGTCCACCGGTTCCAGCGCGCTCCCCACCGAATGGTTAACGGTTGCCCCATGGTCGGAACGTCAGCGACTACAGGAAGAAAAGCTCGCCCTTGGATTCTTCCTCACTGGACATCCGTTTGCCGCGCACGAGCATGAGATCCGACGCTTTGTACGAACGCGGCTTGCTGATCTTCAACCTGCACCTCAGCCGGTCTGGATGGCGGGGGTGGTGGCCGCGCAGCGCGCGCAGATGACCCGGCGCGGCAAGATGCTTTTCGTCACGCTGGATGACGGCTCGGCTCGGGTCGACATCTCTGTCTTCAATGAGCTCTACGACGCCAATCGCCGAATTGTTCGCGAAGATGAACTGATGGTGGTGCTCGGCAAGGTGAGTCGCGATGACTACACCGGCGGGCAACGCGTGGTGGCTGAGCGGCTGCTCGATTTGGCGAGTGCGCGCCGCGAGTTTGGCAAACGACTTCGAATCCGCCTGAATGGCAACGCCGATGGCGCGGCACTTCGCAGCGTGATTGCTCCGTTCGCTGCAGGTGATCCGCCTGCGTCCAATGATGCGCCTGCGCTTCCGGTAGTCATCGACTACACCAGCGCGGTGGCGCAGTGTGCCATTGAGCTTGGCGCGCCCTGGCGAGTGCGTCCAGAGGAGAGTCTGCTTGTGGCCATCGGTGAGCGTCTGAAGCCGATCGCGGTTGATGTCGAGTACTGAGCGGCGGACCTCCGACTTGCGCGATTCCCTGCGTATCTGGCTGCGACTACTCGGTTGGGTGCGGCCGTTCTGGCGCGGCTTTGCGCTGGCACTGGTCGCCATGGTGGTCGCTGCGGCCACCGAGCCCCTGTTTCCGGCGTTGATGAAGCCATTACTCGATCGGGGCTTTGTCGCGCGGAGTGATTTCCCGTTCTGGTGGGTGCCGGCGGCCATCATTGGAATTTTTGTTGTGCGCGGTTGCGCCACGTTCTGTGCGCAGTACGCGATGGCCTGGGTGTCGGCGGGTGTGCTCGCTGAAGTGCGCCGTCAGATGTTTGCGCACACCCTGCGCCTGCCTGCTCGCGACTTCGAGCGTGAGGCCTCGGGGCTTCTGATTTCGCGCATTGTTTTCGAGGTCAACAGTTTTACCGACGCAGCCACCCACGCGGTTACGGTGCTGGTTCGAGATACGCTGGTGATCATCGGGCTGCTCAGCTGGCTGCTGTATCTCAACTGGCAACTCACCCTGGTGGCGATTGGTATGGTGCCGCCGCTAGCCTTGATCCTCACCCAGTTCAGCCGTCGGATGCGGGCGCTCAGCCGGCGCAATCTCGAGCAGATGGGCGAGCTCACGCGCAATGTCGAGAGCGCCGTACAGGGCTACAAAGTCATCAAGGTGTTCGATGCGCATGAACGCGAGGCGGCGCGGTTCGCCGACACCGTGGCGCGGTTACGGCGGGTGGCGATTCGGATCACCAGTTCAACCGCCGCCACCACGCCGGTGACACAGCTGTGTGCGGCAGTCGCCGTAGCCGTGGTGGTGAGTATTGCGCTCCTTCAGGCCGAAACAGACAGCGAGACTGTGGGGGGCTTTGTTTCGTTCATCACTGCCATGCTGATGCTGCTCGCGCCGCTCAAGCACCTCGCCGATATCAATGCGGTGATCCAGCGGGGGCTTGCATCGGCCGAGAAGGTGTTCGAGCTTCTCGATCGGCCTGCGGAAGCAGACAGCGGATCGCAGGTGCTTGGGCGCGCGCGGGGGGCAGTCAGCTTCAGGGCTGTGACGGTACGCCACCCCGGCGCCAGTCAGCCAGCGCTGTGCGAATTGCAGCTTGATATTCGGCCGGGCGAAATGCTCGCGCTGGTCGGGCCCTCAGGCGGCGGTAAAACCACGCTTCTCAATCTGCTGCCGCGCTTCGTCGAGCACGAGGCCGGGGAGGTACTGATCGATGGCGTGCCGATCGATTCGCTCACGCTCGCCAGTCTGCGCAGTCAGCTTGCGCTGGTGTCGCAGGAGACCGTGCTGTTTAACGGCAGCATTCGCGCCAATCTTGCGATTGCGGTGCCGCACACCCCGGATGACGCCCGGCTCTGGCGTGCGCTCGAGGTGGCGGCGCTCGATGAATTCGTTCGCGCGCTGCCGGCTGGGCTCGATGCCGAGATCGGCGAGCGCGGCACGCAACTGTCGGGTGGTCAGCGCCAGCGACTGGCGATCGCGCGCGCGGTGCTGAAAGACGCGCCAATTCTGCTACTCGATGAGGCCACTTCTGCGCTTGACTCCGAAACCGAGCGTGCGGTTCAGAGTGCGCTTGAGCGCGTGATGGCGGGTCGCACCACGCTGGTGGTTGCGCATCGGCTTTCGACCATCGAACGTGCCAGTCGCATCGCCGTGCTCGACGCCGGGCGGCTGGTTGAGCTCGGCTCGCATGCCGAACTGCTGCGCGCGGGCGGACTCTATGCGCGCCTCCACCAGATCCAGCAACGCGCACCTGATGCGCAGGAGCCCTCACGATGAACTTGCCTGCTGCCACCGACCGCTTTCCGATTGCCGACATCGATCAAGTGCCTGCCGATATTCGCGACAAGATCGTTGCGGTGCAGGAAAAGAGCGGATTCGTTCCCAATGTGTTCCTGAAGCTCGCGCGTCGGCCTGATGAATTTCGGGCGTTTTTTGCCTATCACGACGCACTGATGTTGCGTGAGAATGGCTTGTCGAAGGGCGAGAAGGAAATGATCGTGGTGGCGACCAGCGCTGCCAACGACTGCCTCTATTGCGTGGTGGCGCATGGCGCGATCCTGCGCATCTACGAAAAAAATCCGCTGATTGCGGATCAACTCGCCACCAACTATCGCAAGGCTGCCATGACCGAGCGCCAGCGCGCCATGCTCGACTTCGCACTCAAGGTGGCCACCCGCTCAGCGGAAATTGGCGAGGCCGACTTTCAGGCGCTTCACGCCCAGGGATTTTCCGATGAAGATGCCTGGGACATCGGGGCGATCGCCGCATTTTTCGCCTTGTCGAACCGCATGGCGAACCTCGCCTCGATGATGCCGAACCCGGAGTTTTATTTACTTGGGCGACTGCCGCGCGAGAAAAAATAGCGGCTGGTAGCAGGCGGGCTGGGCTTGCGGTCAGATCCGGGCCATCAGGCAAGCGTGGGCCTAGAGCAGCACGATGTCGTAGTGCTCCTGCGCATAGCTGGTTTCCACCATCAGCGAAATCTGGCGACCGATTGCATCGCACAGCGAGGCAAGCGACTGAGCCTCTTCCTCCAGAAACAGGTCGACCACCGATTGCGCGGCAACCAGCCGGAATTCGCGCGGATTGAACTGCCCGGCCTCGCGCTGAATCTCGCGCAGAATTTCATAGCAAACGGTGCGCGCCGTCTTGATCTGCCCGGTGCCCGAGCAGGTGGGGCAGGGCTCACACAGCACACGCGCAAGCGACTCGCGCGTGCGCTTGCGGGTGATTTCGACCAGCCCCAGCGAGGTGAAGCCGTTGACTCCGATTCGGGTGTGGTCGCGCTGCGCGGCCTTGCGAAGCTCGGCAAGCACCGCGTCGCGATGCGCGCTGTCTCGCATGTCGATCAGGTCGACCACAATGATGCCGCCCAGATTTCGCAGGCGGAGCTGACGCGCGATGGCGTGAGCCGCTTCCAGGTTGGTGCGAAACACCGTGTCTTCGAAATTGCGGCCGCCCACAAAACTTCCGGTGTTCACATCGATGGTCGTCATGGCCTCGGTCTGATCGATGATCAGGTAGCCGCCAGACTTCAGATCCACGCGACGGGAGAGTGCGCGCTCGATTTCCTGTTCGACGCCGTGAAGTTCGAATACCGGCCGCTCGGAGGCGTGAAGGCGGAGCCTGCGCGTCATCGCGGGCATCCACGCGGAAGCAAACTCCTGCATCTGGGCCAGTGCTTCGCTGGAATCAACGATCACGGCACTGGTCGTCTCACCGGCAAGATCACGCAGCACCCGCTGGGTGAGCGCGAGCTCCTGGTAGATGAGCGAGGGGGCGGTGCGTGTGCGGGATCCGTCCAGAATCTGCTGCCAGCGGCGCCTCAGATAGACAATGTCGGCGGCGAGCTCGTCGCTACTCGCCTCCTCGGCGAGCGTGCGCACGATGAAGCCGCCTTTTTCGTCGGCAGGCACCAGCGCCTGCATCCGGCTGCGAAGCGCCTCACGCTCCTGCTCATCGCCAATCCGCTGGGAAACGCCGATGTGCGGCTCATGCGGCAGATAGACCAGCAGCCGACCAGCGATGCTCACTTGGGTGGACAGGCGGGCGCCCTTGGTGCCAAGCGGATCCTTGATGACCTGAACCAGAAGGGGTTGCCCCTCAAACAGCAGCTTCTCAATGGGCTGCTGGGCCCCGGTGGGCACATGGGAGTGACGCGACTGCCAGAGGTCGGCCACATGAAGGAATGCGGCGCGTTCCAGGCCGATATCGATGAAGGCTGACTGCATGCCCGGGAGCACGCGCGAGACGCGTCCGAGGTAAAGATTGCCAACCAGTCCGCGCGATACCGACCGCTCGATCAGGAGTTCCTGCACCACCCCCTGCTGCACGATGGCTACGCGCGTTTCGTGCGCGCGATGATTGACGAGAATCTCTTCGGTCATGATGCGGCGCGACCTGCGTAGCCCAGCAGCCGTGAGGTCTCGTAAAGAGGGAGTCCCATGATCGAACTGTAGCTGCCTTCAATTCGCCGCACATGGCGCGCGATCGCACCCTGAATGCCATAGGCGCCCGCCTTATCCATGGGCTCACCGGTTGCGACATAGGCCTCGAGCTCCGCTTTCGGGATGCGAGCAAAAGTCACCCGCGAAACACTGACCATGGAATCGGTACGCGAGCGGCCGCGCGCAACGGCGACTGCCGTGATCACCCGGTGCGTGCGTCCCGCCAGGCGCGTGAGCATGTCGAGGGCCTCGGCAGCATGCGCGGGCTTGCCGAGAATCGTGCCGCCGATGGCAACCGTGGTGTCGGCCACCAGGATGGGGGCCGCTGGCAGCGCGAGCCGCGTGAGCCGCTCGCGCGCAGCCGCAGCCTTGGCAAGTGTCACGCGCAGTACGTATTTGCCAGGGTCTTCGCCCGGGCGCACGTGCTCTAGCGCCTCGGCGTCTTCGTCGGCACCGGGTGCCAGCAGCCGGAAGGACACGCCGATCTGGTCGAGCAGCTGCTGCCGGCGCGGACTGCGTGAGGCAAGGTAGATGAAAGGGGACTCGGGAAGCGGCATCAGGTCAGTCGCGGTGATAGGGATGTCCGGTGAGAATAGACCAGGCGCGAAAGAGCTGCTCGGCCAGCACCACGCGCACCAGAGGGTGGGGCAGGGTGAGACTGGAGAGCCGCACCAGCTCATCGGCTTCGTCACGCAGTGCAGGATCAATGCCATCGGGGCCACCGATGACCAGCGCAACCGGTGCTCCGCGATCACGCCACGCACCCACGCGCTGCGCGAACTGCCGTGTGGTCTGATCGCGGCCGCGCTCATCCAGAACGACCCGCCAGGCGCCCGGCATGATGGCTGAGCGGATCCGCTCAGCCTCTCGTTGCATCCAGACCGCTGGCGAGCCGCTCGCGCTGCGGGGCTCGGCGCGTACCTCACGCCACTCAAGCGCGAGCTCGGCGGGCAGCCGGGCGCTGTAATCGGAAGCGGCGGTGTCGACCCAGGCCGGCATCTTGGTGCCGACCGCGATCACCCGGATGCGCACAGCTCAGGTGCTGCCGGTGCGCTTGCCGGCTGGGGCCTTAGCGGGACGCGCTGCCCGGGGGCTGCGTGGCGAGGCGCCAGCCGGCGCGGCGGGTGGGGGAGAGGCCCGTTTTGAAGCGCCTGCGCGCGTGGCGGGTGATGTGGCGCTGCGCTTTCCGCTGGCAGCGGGTCCGGCAGCCGACGGAGCAGCGCGTTTGGCAACGTTGGCAGGCGATGGAGCGGCGCGCTTGGCGCCAGTGGCGGGCGAAGACGCAGCGCGCTTGGCACCAGCGGCAGGCGATGATGCGGTTCGCTTTCCGCCGGTGGCCGCGCTCCGCTTGGCTGGCGCGGCAGCATCGACCGACGGCGCGGCGTCGGCTGCTGAAGGCGCGCGTGCGGGTTGCCCTGCGCGCTCAGCTGCCCGCCGCGCTGCCGGCTTTTTCTCCGGCCCAACCTTGAGGCTGACGGGCTTTGCGCCCCACAGCTCTTCGAGCCGGTAGTAAGCCCGGATCGCTGGCTGCATGATATGCACCACCGCATCACCCAGATCAACCAGTACCCACTCGCCGCTTTCCTCGCCTTCGACCGACACCACCTGGCCGCCCGCCGCCTTGACCTTGTCGCGAACATGCGCTGCGAGCGCGCGTGTCTGCCTGTTGGATGAGGCGGTGGCCACGATCACGCGATCGAACAGTTCCGTCTGTCCGATGGTGTTGAAGACCTGGATATCCTGGGCCTTGATGTCATCGAGTGCGTCGACGATAACCCGCTGCAGCTTTCGCAAATCCATGAGCAGTGCCTGTGTCAGGGCTGGCCGCGCGCCGGGCGGTACAGCTGGTGGTGGTCAATATAGTTGAGAATGCCTGCGGGGAGTACCGCGGCCGGCCGCTCGCCGGCCAGCAGTTGTTCGCGCAGACGCGTAGCCGATACTGGCACAAAAGGCATGCCGAAGAATACGATGGCACCGCTTGGTGCCTCGGGTAAGGTGTCGCGCCCGTGTTCGGCGACCAGTGCCTCAACCGAATCCGGCAACCGCGCGAGGCTGATCTGCTCACGCCTTGTGACCGCAATGTGCGCGAGGGTGAGCAGTTCCTGGTAGCGCCGCCAGGTAGCGAGATTACGCAGTTGATCGCTGCCCAGCAGCAGAACCAGCACCGCATCTCGTCCCAACTCGCGTCTCAGTTCGCCTAGCGTATCGACCGTGTAGGTGTTGCCGCCGCGACGTACTTCGCGGTCATCGAGAACGAAGCCGCGATGACCGGCGATCGCGCGCCGCACCATTTCCAATCGGTGCTGCGAGTCGGTGCTGGTCTCGCCTTTCTGCCAGGAAATGGCGGTGGGCAGGAAGCGGATCTCATCAAAGCCATAGGCCGCCTGCGCCGCGCGGGCGAGCGCCACGTGGCCGACATGGATCGGATCGAAGGTGCCGCCCAGCAGCCCGATCCGAGTGGGGCGGGCGTTCATGCCCAATCGCGCGGCTTTAGAAAATCGTACAGCTTTGACTCGGGGGTGCCAGGTTCGGGATGCCAGTTGTAGCGCCAGCGTACGACCGGCGGCATGGAGCAGAGGATCGACTCGGTGCGACCGCCCGATTGCAGACCGAAGAGCGTACCGCGATCGAAGACCAGATTGAATTCCACGTAGCGGCCACGTCGGTAGGCTTGAAAGTCGCGCTCGCGTTCGCCCCAGGCGAGGTGCTTGCGTCGCTCGACGATGGGGACATAGGCGTCGGTGAACGCGTTGCCCACGCTTTGCATCAGCGCGAACGATCGCTCGAACCCGGGCTCACTCAGATCATCAAAAAAGATGCCGCCCACGCCCCGCGCCTCGTTGCGGTGTTTGAGGAAGAAATAGTCATCGCACCATTTCTTGTAACGGGCATGGGTATCGTCGCCAAATGCCGCGAGGCTCGCCTTGCAGACCTGGTGAAAATGGCGCGCGTCGTCCTCGAAGGGGTAGTAGGGCGTGAGATCCATGCCGCCGCCGAACCACCAGATGGGCTCGGATTGCCCAGGTTCGTTGGTGGCAAACGCAATAAAAAAACGGACATTGAGATGAACCGTGGGTACGTAGGGGTTGCGCGGATGGATGACCAGCGATACGCCCATTGCTTCGAATGGGCGGCCGGCGATCTGCTGGCGGTGCGCGCTGGCCGATGCCGGCAGCCGGTCGCCGCGCACGTGCGAAAACAGCACGCCCCCGCGTTCGAGGACCTGCCCTTCCTCGATCACGCGGGTGATGCCGCCACCGCCCTCTGGACGCTGCCAGGCATCGGTTTCAAACCGGTTGCCGTCGCAGCCCTCGAGCGCGGTGACGATCCGGGCCTGAAGACCGGTGAGGTAGGTGCGCACCGCATCGATGTCGGGAGTCTGCGCGGCAGGGGCGTTGGCAGTCATGGGATGCGCCTTGAAGGAAGACGATGCGGAACTGGCATGCGGAGCGATGGCCGATCAGCCGCGCGCCGAGCGGCCGATTGCGCGGTGGCCGATGTCACGGCGCAGCTGCATGCCGTTGAATCCGACAGTTTCGATCACCCGGTAGGCGCGTGTTTGCGCCACGCGCACCGAGTCGCCGAGCGCGGTGACGCAGAGCACTCGTCCGCCTGCTGTCACGGTGGTGTGCCCGTCGCCCTCGGCCGTGCCGGCATGAAACACCATGCAATCGTCGCCCATGGCATTGCCCTGTGCGGGCAGGCCGTGGATCGGGTCGCCCCGTCGCGGTTCCTCCGGATAATGGGCGGCTGCGAGCACCACGCCGAGCGCAGTGCGTCGGTCCCACTCGATATCGGTCCGGTCGAGTTCGCCGTCAATGGCGTGTTCGATGATGCGAGCGAAGTCACCCCGCATGCGCATCATGATGGGCTGGGTCTCCGGGTCGCCCAGCCGGCAGTTGAATTCGAGCGTACGGGGCTTGCCCGCCGCATCGATCATGAGGCCAGCGTAGAGAAATCCGGTGTAGGGCGTGCCTTCGGAGGCCATTGCTTCGACCGTGGGGCGGATGATTTCGCGCATCACGCGCGCGTGCACCTCGGGCGTGATGACAGGCGCTGGCGAATAGGCGCCCATACCGCCGGTGTTGGGTCCCTGGTCGCCGTCGGCAAGCCGCTTATGGTCCTGGCTGCTGGCAAGCGGCAGGATGTTGCGGCCATCCACCATGACGATGAAGCTCGCCTCCTCGCCTTCAAGGAAGTCTTCGATCACCACCCTGGCACCCGCGTCGCCCATGCGGTTGTCGACCAGCATCGCGTCGATGGCGGCGTGGGCCTCGGCGACCGTCTGGGCAACCACCACGCCTTTACCCGCCGCGAGTCCGTCGGCCTTGATGACGATCGGCGCGCCGCGCTCCGCGACCCAGTCGCGGGCCTGCCCGGCGTCGGAGAAGGTCTGGTAGGCAGCGGTGGGGATGCCGTGCCGACTCATGAATGCCTTCGCAAAATCCTTGGAGGATTCGAGCCTCGCGGCCGCGCGAGTGGGCCCGAAGATGCGCAGGCGTTTTTCGCGAAACAGATCAACGATGCCCGCGGCGAGCGGGGCTTCCGGGCCGACGATCGTAAAGCCGATCCTCTCACGCAGGGCGAATTCGGCCAGTTCCGCGATGTCGGTGATGGGCAGGTTCTTGAGCCCAGGCTCGCGGGCGGTGCCCCCGTTGCCGGGCGCCACGAACACCTGGGAGACGCCTGGTGATTGCGCCAGGCGCCAGGCGAGCGCGTGTTCACGGCCTCCAGAGCCGACAACGAGCAGTTTCATGAGATGGGCGTTAGCGGATGATCGGTTGGTAGCCGCATGCAGTCGGACTCAGCTGGTTTCGTCGAACTCGGCGTTGGTATAGACCTGCTGGACGTCATCGAGGTTCTCGAGGGCATCAAGGAGCTTCTGCATTTTCTGGGCGTCTTCGCCAGCAAGCGGGGCCGCAGTTTCGGCGCGCATGGTGATCTCGGCGACTTCGGCTTTGAGCCCGGCTTTGTCCAGCGCGGCTTTGACCGAGTGAAAATCGCCCGGCTGGCAGATGACTTCGATTCCGCCTTCATCGTCGGTCAGCACATCTTCAGCGCCGGCCTCGATTGCGGCCTCCATCACACGGTCTTCCGAGGTGCCCGGCACGTACAGCAACTGGCCGCAGTGCCTGAACATGAAGGACACCGAGCCGTCGGTGCCGAGGTTGCCACCGTGCTTGGAGAAGGCGTGTCGCACCTCGGCAACGGTTCGGGTCCGGTTGTCGGTCATGCAGTCGACGATGACCGCTGCGCCGCCGATGCCATAACCCTCGTAGCGGATTTCTTCGTAGGTGGCGCCGTCCAGGCCGCCCGCGCCGCGCTGGATGGCACGATGAAGGGTGTCTTTGGGGATGTTCGCCTCGGACGCTTTGTCCAGGGCGAGCCGCAGCCTGGGGTTGGCGGTGGCATCGCCCCCGCCAAGCTTGGCCGCCACCGTGATTTCCTTGATCAGCCGGGTGAAGAGCTTGCCGCGCTTGGCGTCCTGCCGCCCCTTGCGGTGCTGAATATTGGCCCACTTGGAATGACCGGCCATTGGATGCCTCTGCCTGTCCTGTCGGTAAACTGTAAAACGTGTTGTGGTGAGCCGGACAGTGTTCGATGATCGAATGCCGGCGACGCAACCGGAAATCTTAGCATCCAGCCACTATTGCGGCCTCGCGCCCACGTCCAGCCCTGACAGGAGTCAACATGCCCCAAGCGATTCAAATTGAGAAAGCCGGCCCAGCCGAAAACATGAAGCTGGTTGACGTCAAGCTCGGCGCGCCCGGCAAGGGCGAGGCGCAGGTTGAGCACCATGCGATCGGCATCAACTATATCGACGTCTATTTCCGTAGCGGCCTCTACCCCCAGCCCATGCCGGCCGGCGTCGGGCAGGAAGGCGCGGGGATCGTCACCGCCGTGGGCGAAGGCGTCACCCATGTGAAACCCGGCGACCGTGTCGCCTACTGCGGCGGGCCCCCGGGGTCGTATTGCACGGCGCGCAACATGCCTGCGCACACGCTGGTGAAACTGCCGAAGTCGATCAGCTTCGAGACCGGCGCTGCGATGATGCTCAAGGGCATGACGGTTCAGTATCTGCTCCGTCGTACCTACAAGGTCCAGAAGGGCCAGACGATCCTGTTTCACGCTGCTGCGGGCGGCGTGGGCCTCATTGCCATGCAGTGGGCGAAGGCGCTTGGCGTGAAGGTAATCGGCACGGTCGGGTCCAAGGATAAAGCCGACCTCGCGCGCAGTTTCGGCTGCGATCACACAGTGCTCTATCGCGAGGAAAACATCGTTGAGCGGGTACGCGAGATCACCAAAGGCGCCATGGTCCCTGTGGTCTACGATTCGGTGGGCAAGGACACCTTCCAGGCCTCGATCGACAGCCTCCAGCCGTTCGGGCTCATGGTGAGTTTCGGGAATGCCTCAGGCCCGGTGCCGCCGCTTGCGCTGACTGCGCTGAAAGGTTCGCTCTATATCACCCGGCCCTCGCTGATGGCGCACATGGTGAGCCGCGCCAACATTGAGGAAATTGCGGGCGATCTGTTCAAGATGGTGGCAAGCGGCAAGGTGCGGATCCCGATCGATCAGCGCTACAAGCTCTCGGAAGCGGTGAAGGCGCATAACGACCTTGAGTCCCGCCGCACCACCGGCTGCACCATTCTGCTGCCCTGAGCTGTCTGACGGTGTCCGAGGCCTCGCCTGCCTGCCCTTTGGGCGAGCCCGGACGCTCGCCGGTCAATGAGCGCCGCTTCGGCGGCATGGCCCGGCTGTTTGGTGAGGCGGGCTGCTCAAAGCTTGCGGCAGCACATGTCTGTGTCGTGGGTATTGGCGGAGTGGGATCCTGGAGTGCGGAGGCGCTTGCGCGAAGCGGTGTCGGCCGGCTCACGCTGATCGACCTCGATCACGTGGCCGAGTCCAACATCAACCGGCAGGTGCACGCACTGGGAAGCACCTTGGGCGCGGCGAAAATCGAGGTGATGCGTGAGCGTATTGCCGACATCTCGCCCGATTGCTCGGTTGCGCTGATTGATGACTTCATTACCGCTGAAAATGCAGCTGCGCTCATTCCGGCTGATGCCTGGCTGATCGATGCCATTGACCAGCCGCGGGCCAAGGCCGCGATGATCGCGCTTGCGCGGGTTCGACGACAGTCGGTGGTGGTATGTGGCGCAGCCGGTGCGCGCACCGACCCGCTCGCGCTCGGGCGCGAAGACCTTGCGCTCACTCGAGGTGATGCACTCCTCGCTTCAGTGCGCGCTCGTCTGCGTAGAGACCATGCTTTTCCGCGCGAAGCCGGTCGCCGCTTTGGGGTGATTGCCATCTGTTCGCGGGAGCAGCCCGCGAGCGGGCGCTCGCGCGGGGGAGAGGCTGGCGCGCCGCTTGCCTGTGCGGGTTATGGCTCGGCGGTCACGGTGACGGCGACGATGGGACTGGCTGCGGCGGCGTGGGTGATCGACGCGATCGTGAATCAAGCCAGCTGATAATCCCGTCGGCGTTGAGCGGCACATCAAGCGAGAGCAGTTCGGACACCCGGGCGTCGTCAAGCGTGACGCCATGCGCGCGCAGTTCGGTTAAGAGCACATGCGCCACGTCGGTGCGGATTCGCGTGTTGCGCTCACGACCCGCATGCTAGTGCAGAAGACCGATCTGCGCGTAGCGCAACGCAAGGCGCTTGAGCGTTGCGCCGATCCGGGGCACGTCACGCACCAGCGAGTAATGCGTGAGCAGGACCGCCTCGGGTTCAAGCGCCATCATGCGGTCGATGGTCTCACACAGCACCTCGGGTTCAAACTGCACCGGGGTGGAAGAGGGAAACGCGAAGGCTCGGCCCTCGACGTCAAACTCGCGGTAGGAAATGCCGAATGTATCGCCTGCAAAAATCCAGCCGCTTGACTCGTCGTGGATCACGATGTGATGGCGCGCATGGCCCGGCGCATCGATGCAACGCAGGCGGCGTCCGGCGAGCGTGATCACCTGTCCGTCGGTGGCTTCAAGCACCCGCGAGGCGTCGATCGGATCAATCCGGCCGTACATCTGCTCCGCTTCGGCCGTGCCATACACCTCACAAGTGGCCTGCCACAGCCTGGACGGATCAATCATGTGACGAGCCCCGCGTGGATGCACGACCAGCCGGGCCGAGGGGAGCGCTGCCATCAGCGTGCCCGCGCCGCCCGCGTGATCCAGGTGAACATGCGTGAGAATCACCCAGTCGACATCGGCGGGCTCGAGCCCCAGCGCGGCGAGCGCGGCCAGAATTTGCGGAACACAGTGCCGCGTGCCGGTATCGATGATGGCGGCGCGACCGGCCTCGACCATCAGGTGAACCGCGTCAAAACGCGGCCGGACATAGCCGGAATCGAGCGCGAAAATACCGTG
>JALREG010000332.1 GCA_023253905.1 Burkholderiaceae bacterium | reverse complement strand
AACACGATCTGCGCGAGCAGATAGGGCATGAGCCCGGCGGGACGGGGCCGGACGTCAGCGCTCAAAGCGAACGCCCGAGAATCGGATGGGAATGTGACATGGGTCGGGCTTGAGCGACGCTCGCCGCTCAGACCCCCAGGTACCGGTGCCAGAGCGAGCGGTCAGCCGCCAACTCGGCCGAGGTCCCACGCCAGGCGACCTGCCCTTTTTCCAGGATCACATGGTGGTCGGCGATTTCCACCAGCCGGCTCACATACTTGTCGACCACCAGGAGCGTCTGGCCCGCTTCGCGAAGCCGTCGCAGGCAGCGCCAGATTTCCTCGCGGATGAGCGGTGCCAGCCCCTCGGTCGCTTCGTCGAGAATCAGCAGCCTCGGATTGGTGACCAACGCGCGACCGATGGCAAGCATCTGCTGCTCGCCCCCCGACAACTGGGAACCGAGGTTGTTACGACGCTCGGCGAGCCGCGGAAAAAACTCAAACACCTTGGCGGGCGTCCAGGGATCGGTCGTGCCGTTTCGGACCGCGCTGAATGCTGTGAGATGCTCCTCGACGCTCAGGTTGGGGAACACCTGACGGCCCTCGGGCACGATGCCGATACCTAACCTTCCGATGCGGTCGGCCGACTGTCCGCTGATCAACTGACCGCGAAACTTTACCTCTCCGCCTGCCATCGCTTTAAGACCCAAGATGCTGCGGATCAGCGTGGTCTTGCCCATTCCGTTTCGACCGAGAAGGCCCACCACCTGACCTGCGCCAACTTCCAGGTCGACCCCAAACAGCACCTGACTCGTGCCGTAGGCCGCGCGCGCACCCGATACCTGCAGAAGCGGCTCAGCCATGCCCGCGCTCCGGGTTGCCTACGCCCACCGCCGCCGCCACACCCGCGTGATCTTGAGGATCGAGTTCGTCACCCAGATACGCCGCGACCACCTGGGGATCGTTCCGAATGGCCTCCGGCGACCCGCTCGCGATCACCGCGCCGTTCACCAGCACGGTGATGCGGTCAGCCAACTGAAACACGGCTTCCATGTCGTGCTCCACCAGCAGGATGGCGCACTCGGCGCGCAGACTCTGGATGAGCGTGACCAGACGCTTCGATTCATCGGGGCCCACGCCTGCCATCGGTTCGTCGAGCAGCAGCACCCGCGGCTGGGTGGCAAGCGCGAGACCGATCTCGAGCACACGCTGCTCACCGTGCGACAACTCGCTCGCCAGCACATCGGCGCGCTCAGCAAGACCCAGCCGCGCGAGCACGGCATCGGCTGCCTGCGCGAGCGCGGTTTCCGAGCTCACCGGCCGCCAGAACGACAGGCTACTGCCCGAGCGCGCCTGGACCGACAGCGCGATGTTGTCGCGAACCGTGAACGACTTGAAAAGCCGCGTGATCTGGAACGAGCGTGCCAGTCCGCTCGCCACTCGGTCATGAACGCTCGTGTGCGTGAGATCGGTACCGTCAAACACGATCCGCCCCGAATCCGGGCTCAGATGCCCTGAGACCTGTGCCACGAAACTGGTTTTACCCGCACCATTCGGGCCGATCAGCGCATGAATTTCGCCAGGCGACAGATCGAAGCTCACATGGTCGGTAGCGCGCAGTGCACCGAAATTTTTGACCAGTGACTCCACGCGAAGGAGGGCGTCAGCCATTAGCGCGCCCGCCCCGGCCAGCGCAGGCCTGCCAGCCCCTTGGGCGCAAACAGCACCACGGCAAGCAGCGCCCATCCCACATAGAACTGCCAGTAGACCGTGAATTCGGCGATCAGGTCTTCAAGGATGAGGAGCAGCAGCGCCCCCCAGACCCCGCCCGCAAGCGTGCCCACGCCGCCCAGAATAACCATGATCATGAGCACACCCGACTGCGTCCAGTGAAGCAGATTGGGGCTGACATAGTTTTGCTGGTTGACCATCAGGGCGCCCGCCAGTCCGCCCATGGCGCCTGCGATCACGAACAAAATCAGCTTGTAGCGATACACCGGAAAGCCCACGGATTCCGCGCGAAGATCGTCATCCCGGATAGCGAGAATCACGCGGCCGAAGCGCGCGTGCATGAGCCGATGAATGAGCACCAGGCACACCACCAGAATGGCCAGCACCAGCAGGTAAAACGCCACCTCATCCTTGAAGTCGATGCCAAAGCCAAAATTCGAACGGCGCTTGATGTTGAGCCCTTCATCGCCGCCGTAAGCCTTCACCGAGTTCACCAGGTAATAGATCATTTGCGCAAACGCAAGCGTGATCATGATGAAGTAGACGCCGCGGGTTCGAAGGGAAATGGCGCCGATCACGAGCGCGAACAATGCCGACACCAGAATGGCCGCAGCAAAGCCGATCCAGCCGTTTGGCACGCCTTCATGAATGAGGATGCCCACCGTGTAGGCACCGACGCCCACAAAGGCTGCGTGCCCGAACGACACCAGCCCGCCATAACCCAGGATCAGATTCAGGCTCGCTGCAGCCAGACCATAGATGAGCATGCGGCTCACCATGCTGGTGTAGAAGTCCAGCCCCTGCGACCGGAACACAAAAGGCAGGGCGATCGCCGCGGCCAGCACCAGAAGCCATAAGGCCGCGCGGCCCCGCTGCGGCGTTAGCGAGTTCGATGGGAATGCGGGCCGCATCATCAGCCGCGCGCCGCAAAGAGGCCTTGCGGCCGCACAAACAGCACCACCGCCATCAGCACATAAATGAGAATGGACGCCACCGCCGGTCCCGCTGCCGAAGCCCACTGCGGCGGCAGCAGTTCGCGAAACAGATGCGGCAGCATGGTGCGTCCGAAGGTATCAACAAGCCCCACCAGCACCGAGCCCACGAATGCGCCACGAATGGACCCGATGCCGCCAATCACGATGACCACAAACGCGAGAATCAGAATGCTGTCACCCATGCCGACCTGAATCGCGAGCAATGGCCCGAGCAGCGCCCCGGCGACTGCGCAAAGTGCGGCGCCTACGCCAAAGACCGCGGTAAAGAGCGCCCGGATATTGACGCCCATCGCCATTGCCATCTCGCGGTTCGAGGCCCCCGCCCGCACCAGCGCCCCCACGCGCGTGCGCGTGACCAGAAACCAGAGCAGCAGCGCGATGATCAGACCCACGCCGATGATCATCAGCCGGTAACTGGGGTAGTAGAGACCGGGTAAAAGTTCCACCGGGCCCGACAGCGCCTGCGGCGTGGGCAGCGACATGTCTGAGCCCCAGATCATCCGTACCGCTTCATTGAGGATCAGAATGAGCGCAAAGGTGGCGAGCACCTGCGCAAGATGATCCCGCTGGTAGAGCGTGCGAAGAAGCGTAGCCTCCAGAAACATGCCCACCAGCGCGGTGAGCGGCACTGCCAGCACGATCGCGAACCAGAAGGAGTTGACGATCGGCGCGAGCCATGCGGCAAAGAACGCCCCCACCATGTAGAGCGCGCCATGCGCGAGATTGATCATGTCCATGATGCCGAAGACCAGCGTCAGCCCGGAGGCGAGCAGGAACAGCATCAGACCAAACTGCAGGCCGTTCAGGGCCTGTTCGACTAGAAGAATAAGACTCATGTGAAAGGCGGCCGCCCCTGGGCGGGGCGGCCCGCGATCAGCCAGCAGCGCCGGCGATCACTTCATGGGGCAGTCTTGGACATAGGCATCACCACGGTTGACCATCACCGGAGTGTTGCTCACGACATTGTTGACCAACCGGCCCTGCGCGTCTTTCTGTACTTCACGCAGGTAGTAGTTCTGGATCGGATACTGGTTGGTGTTGAACTTGAACTCACCGCGCACCGATTCGAACTTGGCCGCCTTGACGGCTTTCAGCACCGCGTCTTTGTCTTCGATCTTGCCGCTCACCGTCTTGATGGCCGCATCAATCAGGAGCGCGGTGTCATAGGCCTGGGCTGCGTAGCCAGTGGGCAGGCGCTTGTACTCTTTCTCGAACTCGGCCACGAAGCGCTTGTTGGCGGCGTTATCGAGGTTCATCGCCCAGTGGGCCGTGTCCTGAAGGCCCAGCATGGCATCGCCCACGCCACGGATGATGTCCTGATCGGCACCAAAGCCAGGGAGCAACAGGCGGGTTTGCTTATTCAGACCCGCAGCCACGAACTGCTTGATGAAGTTGGTGCCCATGCCGCCAGGAAGGAACGCATAGAGCACGTCGGGCTTGGCCGCGCGAATCTCGGCGAGTTCGGCTGAGTAATCGAGCTGGCCGAGCTTGGTGTAGACCTCGTTGACCACCTTGCCCTTGTAGAAGCGCTTGAACCCTGCGAGCGAGTCTTTACCCGCCTGGTAGTTGGGTGCAACCAGGTAAGCGTTCGTGAAATTCTGGTTGGTGGCGTGCTGGCCAGCGGCCTCGTGATAAGCGTCATTCGGCCACGACACTGCAAAGAAATACGGGCTGCATTCCTTGCCTGCGATGGGCGAAGGCGCGGCATTGGGGCTCAGATAAACGGTTTTGCCCTCAATGGCTTCGGGCAGACCCGCCAGCATGATGTTGGAAAACACAACACCAGTGAGGAAATCAACCTTGTCGCGCTTGACCATGCGCTCGAAGAGCTGCTTGCCCACATCGGGCTTGAACTGATCATCGGCGATGAGCACTTCGGCTGGGAGACCGCCCAGCCTGCCGCCATTGAGCTTGACGACCAGCATGAAGGCATCGCGGATATCGTTGCCAATGGCGGCGTTAGGTCCGGAGAGCGTGCTCACCAGCCCCACCTTCACCTTGTCGGCAGCGCCAGCCGCGCCGCTTACACCCAGGGTTACAGCGGCGAGGGCCGCAGCCAACATTTTCAAGCGCATGAGAGGTCTCCTTTCTAATAACGAGTGGCCAGAATCTATCACGAGGGGGACGGATCACGGGCAGGTTTCCCTGGCGCCACCCGCTTCCAGAACGCTGAAAATGAGCGGCAGCGCTGCTCCGGATCAGCATAGAGGCGCGGCGAGGCCTGCCCGACTCCGTCTGGCAACCAGCCGCCCAGGTGCAGGTTGCTCAGGGTCTGAGCCGACCGAGGCGGTGGGGCCTCGCACCAGACCACACCATCGGTGAGCGGCCCCATCGCGGCCAGCACAAAACGCCAACGTCGTTCGCTCCAGGGCCAGCGGCGATGAAAAGCCGCCACCAGCACGCCCACGGCTCGCCGGCCAGGCGGCGCTGGCGCAAGCGCCCAGGGATGAACCAGCCACGCACCCTCCAGATCATGTGCATCGCCCCGGGCAAAGTCGAACGGCGGTTCGGAATACAGGCCTGTTGGGTGTGCATGCTCGACTGTGCGCACCGATGCGTCGGCAGCGCCAGGCGGTGTTCGCGCGAGCGCATCCAGCGCTTCATAGCTCGCGTCGAGCACGGATTTCGAGCTGTGCCACGCGCGCGGTGCAAAGCGCGCCACATTCTCGGCATTGAACAGATAGGGCTTACTGCTTCCCGTGCCTGCAACCCATTGCCAGGACAGATGGTTACTGGCGAGATCACCATCGAGCAGATGGCCGACCATCCAGTCGGCCCCCACCCGCCAGTGGATTTTCCGGACGTGCACCAGGTAGGACGCGAGCCACAGCCGGGCATGGTTGTGCAGCCAACCGGTCTGGATGAGTTCGCCTACGGCATGGTCGACCACCGGCACGCCGGTACGCGCTTCGAGCACATCATCGGGGAGCGCATTGCGGTAGACCGCATCCGGTAGCGGCCCGGGGTGAAGCGATTGAAAGATGGCCTCGCCATCGTGTCGCCAGGCGTGGTGGAAATATTCCCGCCAGCCCAGTTCGATCGCAAAGCGATGCGTGGTGTCAAGACGATGCCGCTCGCTCACCGCCGCCCACACCTCGGGCACGCTCACCATGCCGTGCGTGATGTAGGGCGAAAGCCGGCTGACCGTGCCATCGAGATGGTTGCGCGTGCGGGCGTAGGCCCCCGGGTCAAACGCTGAAAGTCTCGAAAGCGCGGCCTCGCGGGTGGGCGCAAAGTCGCCCCATAAAGGGGCCGCAGGTGGGCTCATCGATCGGCCGCGCCCGGCGGCGTCTGCCCCGCGCCCGCGTCGCTCCGCGCCTCACGCCCGCGCGGCCCCATCCCCGAGTTGCCCTCAGACACCGGCCGATCCCCGTGCCAGGCGAACCCGAATCTTCGCGAGCACCGCACGCAGAAAGCGCATCAGCAACCAGATGACCAGCAGCGCGAATACCACCAGGAGGACAAGCAGCACCGCAAACACCGCAGGCTTGCTGACCGCGAGCCACAGCATGCCCAGCGACAGACCGTCTTCGGTGAAGCTCGCGAGCAGGTTGGACACCGGCTCGGGCAGCGTATTGATCGCCGCACGCACGCTGGTCTTGGCGAGCTGCGAGCTCGCCGCCAGCGAGCCCCCCAGAAGCGCGCCCGCCACCCCCATCACTGCGCCATCGGCCCCCAGCACGGCCGCCGCCAGCGCCGCACCGGCAGGCACCCGGATCACGCTGTTCACCAGATCCCAGAGTGAATCGAGTCCTGGAATCTTGTCGACCAGAAACTCGGTGAGGAGCAGGAGGCCGCTCAGCCCGAGCAGCACGGGATGCTCCAGCAGCTCAAGCGATGCCGGAAGATCCACCCACCCCAGACGACTGGCCATGCCGGCCGCAAAGAGCGTGGCATAAAGCCGCAGGCCGCTCGCCCAGCCCAGCGCTGCAGCGAGCGCCAGCACCGCGGCCTGATCGGAATCAGGCATGGTCGGACTCCCTGCGCCGACTGCGTTGGGAAAAATCAGACACGTGCTGCCTCCAACAGTCCGCCCTCGCGGATGAACTGGGCGCGCTCGCGGATTGCGCGCATTTCATCGGCCGAGATCCGCGTCAGATTCTTCACCTGCAAGGCCATCCGCGGGTTGGCGGCAAGCCGCGCCTGATGTCGCGCGAGGAAATCCCAATAGAGCGTGGTGAAAGGACAGGCCCGGTCGCCGGTACGTTCACCCGGGCGGAACCTGCAGCCACCGCAATGGTTGGACATTCGCTCGATGTATTTGCCCGTTGCCGCATAGGGTTTGCTCGCCATCAGGCCACCATCGGCGAACTGGCTCATACCAAGCGTGTTGGGAAGCTCCACCCACTCGACCGCATCCACATACACCGACAGATACCAGGCGTGTACCTGCCTTGGCTCAACCCCCAGAAGGAGCGAATAAAGACCAGTCACCATGAGCCGCTGAATGTGATGCGCGTAGCCAAGGCGAAGCGTCTGACCGATCGCATCTGACAGGCAGGCCATCGGTGTCTGGCCGGTCCAGTAGAACTCAGGCAGGGGCTCGCGCGCATCGAGCGCGTTCATTTCAAGGTAGGCCGGCATCCTGAGCCAATAGAGCCCCCGCACGTATTCGCGCCAGCCAAGAATCTGCCGGATGAAACCTTCGACAGAAGCCAGGTCGGCGCGGCCCGCGCGCCAGGCGTCCTGTGCTGCCTGAACCACTTCAAGCGGTGACAGGAGCTTCAGATTCAGCGCGGCCGAGAGCAGCGAGTGATAAAGCCAGGCCTCACCCGCCCAGATCGCATCCTGCCAGCGGCCAAAGCCACACAGGCGATAGGCAATGAAGTCATCCAAGGCGACAAGCGCGTCCTCGCGAGTCACGGGCCAGCCGAATTCAGTGAGTTCGCCCGGGTGTGACGCGAACCAGGTGTTGACCAGCCGGATCACGTCGAGGGTGATGTCGTCGGGCGCAAACCGGCGGGGCGCGGTCAGCATGCCAGGGCCCTCGGCGCCGAAGGCCTCGCGATTGTCGGCATCAAAGTTCCACTGCCCGCCCGCCGGACCCCGACCCTCGGCGGCGCTGTCATCGTCAACCATCAGTACATCATGGCGACGACGCATCTCGCGATAGAAATACTCGAGGCGAAGCTGTTTACGTCCGGCCGCATGACGTGCGAATTCCTCGCGGCTGCAGAGAAAATGGCGATCGCTGCGCACCTCAAGCGACACGCCAAGACGCGCGCACTGATTGCGAATCGCCTCCAGCACCCGCCAGTCGCCCGGCTCAGTCATCACCACCGCCTGCGGCATGGCCTGCGAAAGGGTCCGTTCGAGTGCGCTCGCGAGCGATGCGGCGGGCCCCTCCGCGCCGTCGAGCGCGTGATAGTCAACCGGCCAGCCTCGCGCCTCGAGCGCCTGCGCAAAATGGCGCATGCCCGACAGAAACACCGCGATCCGCTGTTTGCTGCTAGGAACATGGGTGGATTCCTCGATCGCCTCACACATCCAGAGTCGATCGAGCGCCGGGTCAAAGCCGTCGAAAGCGCTCGCCTGAAGGTCGAGCTGGTCGCCCAGCACCAGGACCCAGTGGCGGGGCTTACGTGGCGGAGGCGGCTGGCTGCTCGAGCGAGGGGGCATGGCTTGCTTTCGGTAAACGGTTGATCCGCGCTCAGCCCGGCGCAGGCCGCGCGCGGCGGCACCGCTCAGAGCAATAGCGGACCGCGTCCCAGTTGCGCGCCCAGGCCTTGCGCCAGGTCATGGTGCGACCGCAGGCCGCACACGGCTTACTGGGGAGGTATTGCTTATTGCCCTTGAACATGGCCGCGACCATAGCGACGGCGGCCTCCCCGCGCAAATGCAGGGTTTTGGGCAACCCGCGGGAACACATTCATTCCGGTCGGCCGCTCGGGTGCGATCAGCGCGTGGGCGATACACTCGGGGGCTTCGCTGATACCGGCCGCAACCGCGCACTCGGTTCGCGCCGAGTTCGACCCCTCGACCAGGATCTTTCGATGAATGCTCCGCTTCGCGCCACTCCCTATCCCGCCACCCCACCGGCCCATCCCGACGAGGTCGCAAATCTCCCGCGCGAAGAGGCCCTTCGCCGGCGCTACGGTCCCGAGGTCGCCCTGCCTCCCATGCCAGCGAGCACGATCGTCGACACCCTGCTCCGACACCGGTCGGTGCGCGCCTTCAGCGACCAGGCACTGCCCGATGGCACGCTCGAGATGCTGGTCGCAGCCGGCCAGTCGGCAGCAAGTTCGTCCAATGTTCAGGCCTGGAGCGTGATTGCGGTGCGCGACCCGGCACGAAAGGCCCGGCTCTCCGTGCTGGCCGGCAATCAGGAACACATCCGGCGCTGCCCGTTGCTCCTTCTATGGGTGGCCGATCTCGCCCGACTCGACCGCATCGCAGCCTCGCGCGACATCGAACCTCACGGCACGCGTTATCTTGAAATGCTGCTGGTGGGCGTAATTGACGCAGCACTCGCCGCGCAGAACGCCGTGCTCGCAGCTGAGTCAATCGGTCTGGGCACGGTCTATATCGGTGCCATGCGTAACGAGCCTGAAAAGGTGGCGGCCGAAGTGGGCCTGCCCGCCGATGCAATGATTGTCTTCGGGCTGTGCGTGGGCTTTGAAGATCCCTCTGCCCAAACCGCTGACATCAAGCCCCGCCTGTCGCAGCGGGCAGTGCTCCATCACGAACAGTATTCGGCCCAGTCCGAACCCGCAGACGTCTCCGCCTATGATCAGACGATCGCCGGGTTCCAGGCTTCGCAGGGCATGCGCGCCGCCGACTGGAGCCTGCAAACCGCCAAGCGGGTGCATGAACTGCGCGGCCGCGAGCGACTCTCCGAAGCCCTGCGCGCGCTCGGTTTCGGCATGCGCTGAACGCTGATCACGACATGCTGGTTTTTTCCGCCCTACTCACCGCGCTGATCTCGCCGCTCGGGAGCGCGCTCGCACTGGGTCTGGTCGCGCTTCTGCTGGGGTTCACGCAGTGGCGAAAAACCGCGCTTGTCGTTGCGCTGGCAGCGCTCGTCTGGCTGGCTGGTTGGTCGCTTCCGATCACCGCCAACTGGATCCAGGCCCACGTTAGCCGCGACCATGTGCCGGTGGTGAGCGATGAACAAATCGCCGCCGTACCCAAGGCTGGCGCCATCGTTCTGCTGGGGGGCGGCGTGTCGCCGTCCACCGAGGCACGGCCCTGGCCTGATCTGGCCGAAGCCTCGGATCGGGTCTGGCAGGCGGCACGACTCTGGCATGCCGGACGGGCGCCGCTGATTCTGGCAAGCGGCGGTCATGATCCGGCCACGCACACGCAGTCGGAGGCCGAGGCCATGCGCACGGTCCTGCGCGCCTTCGGCGTGCCCGATTCAGCCATCCTGCTCGAGGCCCGTAGCCGCAACACCCGCCAGAATGCCACCGACAGCGCAGCGATCCTTGCCGAGCGCAATATCCGCCGGGTGCTGCTGGTGACGTCGGCCTCGCACATGGCGCGCTCGGTGTCGCATTTCCGTGCCGCCGGCCTGGAGGTGGTGCCGCTTGCCACCGATGCCGAAAGCATCGATTACGCGGATCTGCGGCAGTTCATTCCGACAGCCGGCGCACTTGACCTGAGCGCACGCGCGCTCAAGGAATGGGTCGGCCAGATTGTCTGGTAGCGCGTTCGCTCAAACCAGCGCGAGCGGCGGCTC
>JALREG010000271.1 GCA_023253905.1 Burkholderiaceae bacterium | reverse complement strand
CGTCCGGGAACTGCGCGAGGTCCTGCCCCGTGAATTCCCTGACACCGTCTTCTCGTTTCCGCCCGCTGACATCGTCAGCCAGATCCTGAATTTCGGCGCACCAGCGCCGATCGATATTCAGATTCGGGGGCTCAACCTCGAAGCGAACTTTGCTTACGCAGAGAAGCTCCTCAAGGAGTTGCGTAAGGTGCCAGGCGTGGCCGACGCGCGTATCCAGCAGTCACGCCGGTCGCCCATCTTCAATGTGGAAGTCGACCGAACCCGCATTCAGGAGTTCGGCATGAGTGCCCGCGACATCACCAACAGCATGGTCGTGAACCTTGCAGGCAGCAGTCAGGTGGCCCCGACCTACTGGCTGAACCCGGTGAACAGCATCATCTATCCAATCGTGATGCAAACGCCGCAGTATCAGCTCGATTCACTGGCTGCGATTGAGAATCTGCCGCTTACTCCGGCAAGCGCCGCACCGGGCAGTTCGCCCCAGGTGCTGGGGGGCCTCGCCAATTTTCAGCGCGGGTCCGCCAACGCGGTGGTGAGCCAGTACGAATTGCAGACGCTGGTTCAGGTGAACGCTACCACCCAGGATCGCGACCTGGGTGCGGTCGCGCGCGATGTTCGAAAGCTCATCGCCGACACTGCGGGTGACGTGCCACGCGGCACGCGTGTGGTCCTGATCGGTCAGGTGCGCACCATGGAACAGGCCTTTTCGGGGCTGCTGTATGGCCTGCTCGGCGCAATCGGCCTGATTTATTTGCTTATCGTGGTGAACTTCCAGTCATGGAAGGATCCATTCGTGATCATCACGGCGCTGCCGGCCGCACTGGCTGGCATTGTCTGGATGCTGTTTGCCACGCACACCACGTTATCCGTGCCCGCGCTGACCGGCGCAATCATGTGCATGGGGGTCGCCACCGCCAACAGCGTGCTGGTGATCAGCTTTGCCCGGGAGCGTCTCGACCAGGGCTTGAATGCGGTCGAGGCCGCGCTGGAGGCCGGCTTTGTCCGATTCCGTCCGGTACTCATGACCGCACTCGCCATGATCATCGGCATGTTGCCGCTCGCGCTAGGTTTGGGCGAAGGCGGCGAACAGAATGCTCCCCTTGGCCGCGCAGTGATCGGTGGCCTCCTGTTTGCAACTGTCGCCACCCTCGCCTTTGTTCCGGTCGTTTTTGCAATGATGCATGCCCGCGACGGAAAACGCCCCACCCCCGCCTCACCTGCAGGAGAACCGTATGTCGCTGCCGCTTGAAAAGCTCCCTCACCGTCCGGTGTCGGGGCTCAAGCTGACCGTCGGACTCATCATCACGCTGGGCTTGGCCGGCGGCATTGCCGCATGGGGTCTGTCGGCCCGCGCAAGCAACGCCGACCGGTTGAGTGCGCGCGCCCAGGAAGCCGCTATCCCCACCGTGCTGGTGGTCACGCCGTCGAAGCCTTCTACCAGCGTGACGCGCTTTGAACTCCCTGGAAGGATCGAGCCCCATACGCGGGCCCCGATTTTTTCCCGCATTGCGGGTTATCTCAAAGCGTGGCATGTGGACATTGGCGCCTCGGTCACCGCCGGCCAGTTGCTGGCCGAGATTGAAACGCCTGAACTCGATCAACAGATTGCTCAGGCGCAGGCCGAACTCGCAAGCGTCCGGGCCAACGCGGCGCTCTCGCGCACGACCGCCGAGCGCTGGCAATCGCTACGCGACCAGGGCTTCGTCTCCTCGCAGGCCGTCGAAGAGAGAAGGGGCGACCTGCAGGTCAAGGAGTCACAGGTGCGGGCCTCCCAGGCAAACGTTGATCGACTGGTTGCGCAAAAGCAGTTCTCGCGCATCGTGGCACCGTTTGCCGGGGTCATCACCGCCCGAAACATCGACGTCGGCGCGCTGGTCGTGGCAGGCGGATCACTCAATACCGAACTTTTCACGCTATCCGATATCAGCCGTGTTCGCATCTACGTCAATGTGCCACAGAGCCGTGCGCTCTCCATCAAGCAGGGCGACCGTGCGAGCTTCCTCGTTCCCGAGTATCCGGGCCGCACCTGGACCGCAACCGTGCAGTCGCTCGCCCAGGTCATCGGCACGGGATCGGGCAGCATGCTCGTTCAACTGGCCGCAGACAATACCGGATTGCGACTGCTGCCCGGTGGCTTCGCAAAGATCGTCTTCGAACTTCCCCGTGATGCCTCGCTCGCGGTACCTGCCGGCGCGATGATTTTCGGTGCAGCGGGCCCGCGAATCGCGGTCGTCGACGCGGAAGATCGCGTGCGAATCCGCCGCGTGACCGTCGCCAAGGACAATGGCAACACGGTGGAACTTTCGGCGGGCGTGCAGGCCGATGACAGGGTGATCGTGAGCCCGCCCGACGGGATCGTGGAAGGCGACAAGGTGCGTATCCGAACCGCGTCCGCGCCACCCGGCACCTCGGCGCCCGGTGCTCCGCGCCGAAGTAACTGACTCCCTGCCCGAGACCCGCGCTGCTCGCAGCGCTAGGGTTTGCCTTGGATTAGCGCGTCAAAACCGAGCTTTATGCTCGGGTTTGCGGACATAGGCACCGGTACAGCGCGCCCGCCGCTCCTACTTGGTGCGTGGCGGTCTGCCACGTTCAAACTGCCCCACCCCGCCCAACCGAATTCGCTCGGCACGCACCACTCGTGCGCACTCGAGGCCCCGCGGCGCTTGGCACGGAATCTGCGGTATTCGTCGCAGAATCCAACCCCGGAGCTTTTCATGTCACTCTTTTCAAATCCGTTTGACAGCCGCATTCGCCTCCACTGCAGCTGCGGGGCACACGCGAACCAGAGCGAGCATGATGCGGCGCAGACCGACGCGGAAGCTCTCGGCAGTCGAGCGGTCGAGCAGGCCGTGGTGCGAGCCCTGTTTCCCAATGACTCGGTTCGGCGCTCGTTTCTGAGTGCAGTCGGTGCACCAACGGCGATCGCTGCGATTTCGTCCTTGTTTCCCCTGACTGCAGCGAAGGAGGCCTTCGCACAGGCGGCTGGCGCCCCGGAAAAGCGCGATCTGAAGGTGGGCTTCATCCCCATCACTTGCGCTACGCCCATCATCATGGCGCACCCGATGGGCTTTTACTCAAAGCAGGGGCTCAATGTCGAGGTGATCAAGACCGCAGGCTGGGCCGTGATTCGCGACAAGACCCTCAATAAGGAATACGACGCCGCCCACATGCTGTCACCAATGCCGATCGCAATCTCGCTCGGTCTCGGCGCAGCCCCGCAGGCGTACGCCATGCCAGCGGTAGAAAATATCAACGGTCAGGCCATCACGCTTGCGGTCAAACACAAGGACAAGCGCGATCCCAAGCAGTGGAAGGGGTTTCGTTTCGCTGTCCCCTTTGACTATTCGATGCACAACTATCTGCTGCGTTACTACCTCGCCGAGGCCGGGCTGGACCCGGATCGCGACGTACAGATCCGCTCAGTGCCGCCGCCCGAAATGGTTGCGAACATGCGTGCTGACAATATCGATGGTTTCCTCGCTCCCGACCCAGTCAATCAGCGCGCGGTCTACGACGGTGTCGGGTTCATTCACCTGCTCTCGAAGGAGCTGTGGGACGGCCATCCCTGCTGCGCATTTGCCGCAAGCAAGCAGTTCATCACCTCAATGCCCAATACCTATGGGGCTCTGCTGCGCGCCATCATCGAAGCCACCGCTTACGCGTCCAGGCAGGAGAACCGCAAGGAAATTGCAGCCGCCATCGCACCGGCCAATTACCTCAATCAACCCGTAACCGTGGTGGAGCAGGTGCTCACAGGCACCTTCGCCGACGGTCTGGGCGGTGTTCGTAAGGTGCCCGACCGCATCAGCTTCGATCCGTTTCCCTGGGAGTCGTTTGCGGTCTGGATCCTCACGCAGATGCAGCGCTGGGGACAGCTGAAGGGCGATGTCGATTATCAGAAGGTTGCCCAGGAAGTGTTCCTCGCAACCGATGCGCGTCGCCTGATGAAGGAAGCAGGTCTCACGGCACCCGACCGAAATTCGCGGGGCTTCTCGGTGATGGGCAAGCCCTTCGATCCGCAGAAGCCCAAGGAGTATTTGGACAGCTTCAAAATCCGGCGGTCGGCATGAGTCGACTTGCGCCCGAGCGCATCCGCGCGCTCATCGTCAGCCTTCTGATCCTCGCCTGCTTTATCGGCGCGTGGCACATCGCTACCACCCCCACTGCGGGGAGCGTGAAGGTTGATGAGGAATACGCCAAGCTGGTGGGCGCTGCCGCCGCCACCGGACAGAAGTCAGCCTTTCCGACTCCTGCTGATTTCGTTCGCACGATTGGCGGGCACCTGGCCAACCCCTTCTACGACAACGGACCCAACGACAAGGGCTTGGGGATTCAACTCGCCTACTCCGTTGCCCGGGTCGCTGCGGGCTTCGCGCTGGCCGCACTGGTTGCCATACCGCTGGGTTTCGTGATTGGCATGTCGCGCGTGCTCTACACCGCGCTCGACCCTTTCATTCAGGTGCTAAAGCCAATCTCGCCACTCGCCTGGATGCCGCTTGCGCTCTTCACACTGAAGGATTCGAGCATATCGGCCATCTTTGTGATCTTTGTCTGTTCGATCTGGCCCATGCTGATCAACACGGCCTTTGGCGTCGCCTCAGTTAGAAGGGAGTGGCTGGATGTATCGCGCACGCTCGAGGTGGGCGCGCTACGGAAGGCGTTCCTTGTGATTCTGCCGGCTGCGGCCCCCACCATCATGACCGGCATGAGGATCTCGATCGGCATCGCCTGGCTGGTCATTGTGGCCGCCGAGATGTTGGTTGGCGGCACGGGAATCGGCTACTTCGTCTGGAACGAGTGGAACAACCTTTCCATTACCAACATCCTCACCGCAATTCTTCTGATTGGATTGGTGGGCATGCTGCTCGACCTGGGCGTTGCCCGCTTGCAGCGGCTCGTCACCTACCGCGACTGACAGGCAATGATCATGGACATGAGCGAGCCCCAACGACTTGCCACCGGGGCGGTTGGTAAAACCGGCCGCGGCTTTCTGCGAGTGGAGCATCTGAAAAAGTCATTCCCAGCCCTCCAGGGCAAGGGCGAGACCGTGATCTTTGACGATGTGAATTTCGCGATTGAGCGTGGCGAGTTCGTTTGCATCATCGGCCACTCAGGCTGTGGCAAGACCACGATCCTGAACGTGCTGGCCGGGCTCGAGCAGCCCACCGCCGGCCACGCCTTCATTGATGGGCGCTCCATCGAAGGGCCCAGCCTTGACCGCGGCGTGGTGTTTCAATCGCATGCGCTCATGCCCTGGATGAGCGTACGCGGCAATATTGCATTTGCCGTGCGCTCCCGGCATCCCGACTGGTCGCGCGAACAGGTTGAATCGCATGTGCAGCGCTTCATCGACATGGTGCACCTGGGTGGCTCGGAAAACAAAAAGCCGGCGCAGTTATCTGGCGGCATGAAGCAGCGGGTGGGGATCGCGCGGGCATTCTCCATTCAACCCAAGATGCTCCTGCTCGACGAGCCATTCGGCGCACTCGATGCGCTCACTCGAGGAAGCATCCAGGATGAGCTGGTCGGCATCGTGCGTGAAACACGGCAGACCGTGTTCATGATCACCCACGACGTCGACGAAGCGATCCTGCTGGCTGACCGGATCTTTCTGATGAGTAACGGCCCGGGCGCAGTGATTGCCGAAATCGTCGAAAACCCGTTGCCGCGTCACCGTACCCGCGCCACGTTGCACCGCGAAGACGGCTACTACGCGGTTCGAAATCATCTGATCGACTTCCTGGTTAACCGGTCTGCTGACTACGCGGCGCGCGCCCAGGCCGGCGCCTGGACGCCTGTTCGTGTGCGCCCTGGCGTCTCTCAATCACCAACCTGATTTTTCTTTCCACCTGATCGCAAGGAATCATCACATGGCTGCAAGCAAGGCATCTTCCAAGAAATGGACGGGGACGAAGCCAATGACCCGAGAAGACGTCACTGACCTCATCTACTCCACCAAGGTCCAGAAGGGCATCAAGTGGGCTGACGTTGCCAGGAAGATCGGTCACTCCAAAGAGTGGGTCACTGCGGCCTGCCTGGGACAGATGACGCTTACCGCTGATCAGGCGAAATCAATCGCCAGGATCTTCGATCTGCCCACCGACGCGGTCGCACTGCTTCAGGCGGTGCCCTACAAAGGGTCGCTGCGCTCGTCCGTGCCTACCGATCCGCTGATTTATCGCTGGTACGAAATTGTTAATGTCTATGGAACCACCATCAAGGAACTGATCCATGAGGAATTCGGCGATGGCATCATGAGTGCGATCGATTTCTCCATGGACATCACCCGCGAGCCCGACCCGAAGGGCGACCGTGTCAATGTGGTTCTGTCGGGCAAATTCCTGCCCTATAAAACTTACTGACGCGTCAGTCCACCTTGATACCTGCGTCGCGCACCACTTTGCCCCATTTGGCAACCTCGGCCGCGATGTAGGTTCTGAGTGCTGCGCGATCAAGCGGCTGAATCGCGAGAGACTGTTTAGCGAATTTCTCAGTGATGTCCCGACTCTGCAGCGCCCGGTTGAACTCCTCGTTCAGGCGCTGTAGAACAGCCTGGGGTGTGGCCGCCGGAGCAAATACGGCGAACCATGTGCTGGCTTCAAAGCCCGGGTAACCCGACTCGGCCACGGTCGGTACATCGGGCAGCACGGGGCTCCGCTGCAACGACATCACGGCGATGGGGCGAACCTTGCCGCTCTTTGCATGCGGCACCACGGGCGGCATGGATGTGCTGCCAACCGGAACAGCTCCACCGATCACCGCGACCGATGCCGCGGCAGGCTGATGTGGCACATGCGTGATGTCAACGCCGGCCAGGCTACGAAACAGCAACTCGGCCCCCAGGTGCGTGGTGGTTCCGTTTCCCGACGAGGCGTAGGAGAGCGGCGTGGTCCGCGCAAGCGCGATCAACTCTGCCAGGTTGGTGGCTTTTACCGAGGGGTTCACGAACAGAAGATTGGGCGTGACTCCTGCCATCGCAACCGGCTCGAAATCTTTCAGCAGATCGTAGCCCGCATTACGGAAAAGCGAAGGGTTGACCGACACCGCGACGCTATGAAACAGGAGCGTATGGCCATCAGGCGGTGCTGCCTTCACCTGCTGTGTGGCGATATTTCCACCGGCACCGGGTTTGTTCTCGACCACCATGGGCTGGCCTAGCGCAGTCCCCATCGGTTCGGCGAGCATTCGCGCAATGATATCGGTGGACGCCCCGGGAGCAAACGCCACGGTGACGCGAACAGGTTTATCAGGAAACGCCGCCCAGGCGGGGGCTGAAGCAAGCGCGGTCGCAAGCAGACCAGACAAGTAAAGCATCTTCACGGATCAACCCTCCTCATCAGCAATCGATCTCCCCGACGCGGGGCCTGGCAAGCCACCCCTCGCGGCGCGGCAGCATTGAGTCTATCGGTCTCTCGCGAGGCCGTCCATGTTGGGGGAGGCCGCGATCCTGCTCATGGCGCGCACCATTCAGCCGGCACCTCGATCTCAAGCTCGAGTGCCTGCTGCCCATAGGCCTTTCCGAGTGCATCGATCTGCCGCGAGGCCATACCTCCACCACCCAGCGCGCGGTGCATCAGAAAATTCAACGCATGGAGGCCGGGTACCTCAAACCGCTCGATCGGCCCCTGAACCCGATCGGCGAAATGCTCCGACAGGCGAGCTACCGTCACCTGATCTCGCAGCCACGCGAAATGTTCGGGCTCCCGGCAGAGGATCGCCACATTGACGCTGTCACCCTTGTCACCAGAGCGCGCATGCGCGAAGCGTCGCAGAGGCACGCGACGGGTCGTGCGGTGGGTCGATAAAGAAGCCGCTGAAAGCCGTGAGGCGCCACTCGTGTCGGCCACCCGCCCTGCCTCGATACGCGATCTTTCAACCGGCCCATCCAACGGAAGCGGAAGTGGAACCGTGAGCCGCGAATCCGAACCGATCTGTACCGTTGAGTCGGGCATACGATGCTTGTCCACCAGGAAGCTGAACAGGCGCACGATAGGCGTGGGTTTCGGCCGTCCACCGATCAGGGCCGCCGTACCTTGGGCGAAGCTGAGCGCAGAGGACCCCACCTCGCGCGCAAACAGGTTAAGCGCTTTTGGGTCACGATGATCAACGACCAGACGCAGCACCACCTCACGCGTCTCGCGTGCGCGCGCGAGCCTGCCGTAACTGGCTTCCGCACCAAGCGCCTCCACATGGACTGCATCGAAATCGGGCCACTGTCGCGATTGGAACAGCGTACGAGCACGCGTCACGAGCGCCTCGGCGCTTCGCTCTGCCTTCGCTACCGCCTCTTCGCCAATGATCACAATCATTGCGGTGGCCCGCCAACCCGACTGCCAGGTCGCCGATACCTTCAGGCTCGACGTGGGCGGATAGCCGCGGACACCGGTGACCCGCACGCAGTCGAGGTCCACCTGTTCGAGGTGTACCTGCGAGAAGTCGGCCACCACATCGGGCAAGACATAGGCTGCCGGATTTCCCACCTCGTAGAGCACCTGTTCAGCAACAGTCTGTGGCGTGACCAGACCGCCGGTTGAGGCTGGCTTACCTATTGTGAAACTGCCATCAGGGTGACACGTTGCGATCGGATACCCGATCGACGCCCAGTCTGGCACCAGGCGCCAGTCGGTCAACAGTCCGCCGGTTGCCTGCGGACCGCATTCAAGGAGATGCCCGACCAGGCTGCCCGCAGCGAGACGATCATAGTCATGCGCCTGCCAGCCAAAGGCATGCATCAGCGCGCCGAGCGCAAGCGCACTATCCACGCAGCGACCGGTAATCACGATGTCGGCGCCGGCATCCAGCGCCACCGCGATAGGCCCGGCCCCGAGATACGCATTGGCGGTCAGCATCTTAGAGGGGATGGGTTCGCCCGTCTGCCACTCGCGCGTCCCCTCGGCACGAAGCGCATCCAGCATGGGCATCAGATCATCGCCCTCCACCACCGCCACCTTGAGCGCAAGACCCGACTGCGTAATCAACTGCTCGAGCGCCCGCTTGCAGGCTTGCGGGTTGACACCCCCGGCATTCGTCACCACGCGTACGCCGCGCTGGGCAATCTCATTGAGATGCGGGCTCAGGTAGCTCACAAAATCGGGGGGATACCCTGCCTCGGGATCCTTCACGCGCGCCCGAGCAAGGAGCGACATCGTGACCTCGGCGAGATAGTCCATCATCAGGATATCGACCCCAGCGGCAAGGAGTGGCCCGATTCCGATCGGACTGTCGCCCCATGCGCCCGAGGCCCCCCCGATGCGAAGCACCTCCCACTGGCCGCGCGCGATGCGACGAGCGGTCGGCTGACCGTGGCTCACGGGCCGTCCTCAGTGGGTGGCTTCGTGAGGCGGCGCGATCGCGCCTCAGCAAGTACCTCCTCCGTATGCTCACCCAGACGCGGGGCGTGGCGTCGCACAGACGCCGGCGACCCAGAGAAGCGGACCGGAAACCGCGACTGCCGAAGGGTTCCCTCGCTGGGATGCTGTACGGGCGAAAACAGCGCAACCGCGCGGACATGGGGATCCTCAGGGAGCGAATCAAGCGTATTGACCTTGCCGCAGGGCAGATCGACCTTACGTAGCACCGTGATCCAGTCCTCGGTTGAACGGGTGCAGAAGAAACCCGCAAGGAGCTGACCGCAGGCCTCGGCATTGACAGTGCGTGCCTGCAGCGTTGCGAACCGGGGATCCGTATCAAGAAGGGCAGGCATTCCGACCAGCGCAGAGAAGGCACGCCAGTGCGAGTCGGTGTAGACCACCACCGCCAGCCAGCCATCGCTCGTGCGATAAGGCCCCCGATGGCGCGACATCAGGCGCGCATAACCAGCCGGGCCCAGCGCCGGCACGAACGCTTCGCCACCGCTGTGGTCTCCCATGACGAACTGTGCCATGGTCTCGAACATCGGCACTTCAATTGACTGGCCTTCACCCGTGCGCTGCCGATGATGAAGCGCGGCAATGATCGATAGCGCCAGATAAAGGCCTACGATCCGATCGCAGATGTTTGCGGGAACGTAGCGCGGTGCTCCATCCAGCGCCTGAAATAAGCCCGCGATGCCGCTCGCGGCCTGCATCAGGTCGTCATACACGGGCAGTCCGCTGCCTGGTCCACCCTCGCCATACCCGACCGCGCAGACATGGATCAGCTCTGGATTCACGCTGCGGAGCGCTTCCTCGTGGAGACCCAGGCGCTGAATCGCATTCGGTCGGATATTGCTCACGAACACATCGCAGTCGGCTGCAAGAAGCAGCGCCGCGTCGCGGCCTTCAGCGGTTTTCAGGTCGAGACATACGCTACGTTTGTTTCGATTGGCCTGAAGATAGAGCGGCCCCATGGCCTCATGGCGTTGCGGACCAATACGCCGCAAGGCGTCGCCCTCGGGTGCCTCGACCTTGATTACATCGGCCCCCAGATCACCCAAAATCTGGGTTGCACTGGGACCCATGACAATCGTCGTGAGATCAAAGACCCGAACCCCGTGGAGGGGGCCTACACGGTCTGTGGTGTCCACTCTGCCGGCCTCTCGAAGGCGGTCAGTGGTCAGCACTGGTCCAGGTCTTGCGCGGGGGGCTTTTCACTTCGATCTGGATGCAGTCTTCAAGCGCTTCACTGAAGTGCGGAACGCCACGCGGATGAATCCAGCAGTCTCCTGCCTCAGCGATGAACTCTTTGCCGCCGATCACCAGACGCATACGGCCTTTGATGAGATAAGCGACCGATTCATGATCATCATGCTGGTGCAAGGGGTCGACCATGCCCTTTGCCTTAAAAGCCTCGAGCATCAGCACGTCGGCGCCCACCAGCAGCGACTTCACCGTGAGTTTCCCCGGCTCTTCAACAACGCCTTCCACGGCAGTGATCCGTTCGGCCACCACCTTCGAGCCCTGGCGGAAAAACACTCCCGAGGGTTTGAGCATCCGGTCTTCACCTTGCAGCTTCATGACTGACTCCTGATTGATCCGGTCGAGTCTATGTCCCGCTCGCTTGACGGGTCAAGGTAGCGTCCCGTTCGGACATCAGCGGGCACCTTGCGCGGACTGAGATAATCTGCAGCCAACTCGGGAACCGCGTGGAGGCCCCGCCTTGCCATCGAACTTCTTTGCCGACCGGGAGCAAAAGCTGCGAATCGAACCCGTTAGCGACACGCTGGTTCGCTTTGTAAGCACGCTCACCGATACATTTCGAACGCCCCTGGGCGAAGACCTGATCCATTCGCTCAGACTGGAGGGCACGCTTTCGCTCCCAGACCTGGTGATTTGCTCGATCAGCGCAAGCTCAACCGAGCAGCCCTTCGCAGGCTGCGCCGATAGCGTGCCCCCCATGCAGAAGCTCACCGGTCTTCGGATCGGGCCGGGGTACCGAAACCGCGTGATTGAGCTGATCGGAGGCACCCGCGGCTGTTCACACTTCCTGACCATGGCGCTTGACCTGGGTGCCTCACACACGCTCACCACCTATCTGCAGATGGAGGCGCGGGCACCGCGACGCGAGGTGGGCGTCACCGACGGCCGGTGGATCGCCGTGGGTCTTGATATCGAACCGCGGCTTGAAAATGCCTGTATCGGCCTTCGTGCGGAGACGCCCATGATGCGGGCCGCACGATCAATTCGCGAGACGCCCCAGCCTGGATCATGACGCCCACGCGGCGTAGACTTCCAGTCACCTCACTCTTATCCGGGGACATCCATGAACAGCCCAAAACCCACCTCGTCGAGCGCCTCGCCGGCCCCGCGCGGCGGCCGCAAGGTCATCATCACTTGCGCGGTCACAGGATCGATTCACACACCGTCCATGTCGCCCTATCTGCCGGTCACCGCCGAGCAGATTGGCACAGCTGCAATCGAGGCTGCCGAGGCCGGCGCCGCCATCGTCCATCTCCATGCCCGCGACCCTGCCGATGGGCGCCCCGATCAGCGTCCCGCAAGTTTTGAGCCATTTCTCAAGGAGATCCATGCACGCTCCAACGTGGTGATCAATATCACCACCGGGGGCGCCGCAACCATGACGGTTGATGAGCGTCTGAAACCCTGCGCGGTCTTCAAACCTGAGGTCGCTTCGCTCAACATGGGATCGATGAACTTCGGTCTCTATCCCATGCTCGCCCGATACAAGACCTTCGAACACGATTGGGAGCGCCCCTACCTCGAGGGGTCCGACGACCGGATATTCAAAAACACCTTCCGCGATATCGAGAAAATTCTCCGAACCTGCGCCGATAACGGCACGCGGTTCGAGATCGAGTGCTACGACATTGGTCATCTCTATACGCTCGCCCATTTCGTTGACCGTGGGCTGGTGAAGCCCCCGTTCTTCGTTCAGTCGGTCTTCGGCATCCTGGGCGGAATCGGCCCCCACCCGGAAGACGTAGCCCACATGCGCCGCACCGCCGACCGGTTATTCGGCAACAGTTATCTCTGGAGCGTGCTCGGCGCCGGCAAGTCGCAGATGGCGATTGCCGCGCAGTCGCTCACACTGGGCGGCAACGTCCGGGTGGGTCTTGAGGATTCGCTCTGGGTGGGCCCGGGACAACTGGCGCTGAAAAACGCAGAACAGGTGACCCTTGCGCGGAAACTCATTGAAGGGCTGGGGCTGTCTGTCGCCTCGCCCGACGATGCCCGTCAGATGTTGCAACTGAAGGGCAAGTCAGGCGTCGCCATCTGAGCGCGCAGCCCCGCGGCTCGTTCGCTGCGGGGCTTTCCTGCCCATGACCTCAGGCCTTGCCGTGTTTGGCGATCAAGGCCTTGGCGGTCTCAAGCAGCTTCGTGCCGTCCACGCCGCGCTTACTGATGTCGGCCACCCATTCATCGTCCACCTGGCTGGAGCGCTTCACAAACTCCGCGGCATCGGCCTGCGTGATCTGATAGATGGTGTTGCCGCGATCGGCTGCGGACTTTCGGCCGGGGACATCGTTTGCCTGCTGAATTCGGCCAAGCCAGGCCGAGGTGTTGATGCCGGAGTTGTCGTCAATCACCTTCTTCAGTTCAGGCGGCAGCGATTGATACTTGGCTGGGTTCATCGCCATGACGAACGTGGCCGTGTAAAGCGCAGCCGCATTCGACGGAAACTCGCTGTGAAATTTTGTGAGCTCATGCACCCGCACTGACGGGACCACCTCCCAGGGAATCGCGCAACCATTGATGGTGCCCTTGCTGAGCGCATCGGGAATAGCGGGCAGCGGCATCCCGACCGGTGTAGCGCCGAGCGAAGCCAGCAGCTTGGTGATCTGCCGGGTGGCACCCCGAATCTTGAGACCACGCAGATCGGCTGGGGTGCGGATCTGTCGCTCGGTGGTATGAAACATGCCGGGCCCATGAACATGAAGCGCAATCAGCTTCACTTCCTTGAATTCATCGGGCGTCATGGTGTGAACATATTCCCAGTACGCTTTCGACGTCGCCTCGGCATTGTTCATCATGAATGGCAGTTCGAAGACCTCCACCCGCGGGAAACGTCCAGCGGTCCAGCCCGGCAGGGTCCAGACCACATCAACCACGCCATCCCGGACCTGATCGTAGAGCTGACCGGGCGCTCCGCCCAATTGCATGGCGGGGTAAGCCTCGAACCTGATGCGCCCGCCCGACTCTTTCTCCACCTTCTCCATCCACGGCTTATGCATGGTGAGAAACACAGCCGATTGTGGCGCCATGAAAGTATGGAACTTGAGTGTGATCGGCTGTTGGGCTCGAACATGAATCGCCGGCGCGCCCGCTGCCAGCACCGCGGCCGAGGCCTTGAGGATAGAACGACGATCATTCATCACGTGTCTCCTTGTTGGTTCATCCGACAAACTTCACCAGCCACAACGATAACCCGGGGAAAAATAACAGCAGCAAGGTTCGTATCACGTCACTCGCCAGAAACGGCAGCACTCCGCGATAGCTCTCACCGATTGGAACCGGATCTCCTCGACCCTTGACAATGCCGTTCACCACATAAACATTGAGTCCGACCGGCGGTGCAAGCAAACCAAACCCGACCGTCATCAGCACCATGACCCCAAACCAGATCGCCGTGTACTCGCGGCTGAGACCGAAATCCAGGCTGGTGACGAGCGGGAAGAATATCGGGATGGTGAGTAGGATCATGGAGAGCTCATCCATGACCGCCCCCAACACCACGTAAAACAACAGGATGGCCGCCACCACGGCCACCGGTGAAAGCCCCCAACCGCCGACCACTTTCGCGAGTTGCGCAGGTACCTGGGTGAGGGCAAGCGCTGCATTCATCAGGTCGGCGCCTAGAAAAATCAGAAAAATCATCGCTGCGCTTTCCGCGGTCTGAAAAAAGCACTCTGCGAACTGGCGCGGCGTCATTTCTCCGCGCGCAACAGCCGCGAGAAACGTCGCGAAGGCGCCCACGGCTGCGCCCTCGGTCGGGGTAAAAATCCCACCATAGATCCCACCGAATACGATCAGGAAAATCAAGGCAATCGGGCCAATGCCCTTTGCCGCACCCAATAGGTCGATGCGGGCAACCCGTTCATTCGCCGGTGCGTGGCCGGGAACGAAGCGAACATAGAGACCGATCGCGATCATGTAGCCCAGCATTGCGATGATGCCGGGCACCATCGCCGCTGCAAACAGCTTGGCGATGTTCTGCTCGGTCAGGATGGCGTAGATCACCAGGGGCACCGAGGGAGGAATCAGAATGCCGAGCGTGCCGCCCGCAGCCAGTGTTCCCGTTGCCAGGCGACCCGAATAACCGTGGCGCCGCATCTCGTCATAGGCGACATGGGTGATGGTGGCGGCGGTGGCTACCGATGATCCACAGATTGCACCAAAGCCGGCACTGGCCAGCACCGCACCCATGGCGAGCCCGCCTCGCAGACGGCCCATCACCCCCGCAGCAAACTCGAACAGCGCCTTGCTGATTCCCCCTTGAGTTGCGAAGTGTCCCATCAGAATGAAAAGCGGAATGACCGACAGGTCATAGCTCGCGAATCGAGAGAAGGCCTGGCCGTTCAGGAAATTTGCCAGAGGCAACCAACCCGCCTGCATGACATACCCAACCGCGCCGGCAACGAACATGGTGATTGCGATCGGGACCCGTATCGCCATCAGCGCGAGCATGATCGCGAAAATGAGGACGGCGAGTCCAATCGGCGTCACGCGAGGTCCTTCGCGGATTCGGAGCGTTCGGCCGCCCCATCCAACCGACCGAAGCCCGTGATCCCCTGAGCCAGCGCGATCAAGCTTGTGAGCGCGAGCGCCGGCACCATCAGGAGATAAACCACCCACTCGGGAAAGCCCAGCATCATCGAACCGGACCCGGTGTTCCACGCGTTGAGCCCACCCAGTGTCGTGCGCCAGGTCATGAACGCCATGACCAGCCCGAGAAGCAGCGCGCCGAACCGATCCATCGCCTCGCGGCTGCGCGGCGATGCCCTGACGGTAAAGAAGTCCACGATGATGT